>NZ_JBXUOW010000002.1:0-160073 GCF_057196645.1 Micromonospora sp. ATLC16 | reverse complement strand
TTTTGGGTGGGGGCTGTAACTTGTGGGGGGTGGCGGCGCGGGTGTCGGTACGCGGTAAGCCTAAGGCACACCGGGCCGATCCGGACGAGGGCTACGGTCAGTTGACCGTGCAGGCAGTGCCGTTGAGGGTGAACGAGGACGGGCTGGCGGTGTTGCCGCTGTGGGTGGCCTGGAATCCGATGGTGACCGAGCCGTTGGGGGCGATGGTGCCGTTGTAGGAGACGTTGCGGGCGGTCACCGCCCCGGAGGTCGGCGAGTAGGTCGCGTTCCAGCCGTTCGTGATGGTCTGCCCGGCGGGCAGGGTGAACGCCAGGTTCCAACCGTTGATCGCTGTGGCACCGGTGTTGGTGATGGTCGCCGACGCGGTCAGCCCGGTGTTCCAGGCGTTCACCGCGTACCCGACCCGGCAGCCCGTGCCGGGCGGCACCGTCGGCGGCGTGGTGGGCGTCGGCGTGGGAGTGACCGTCGGTGTCGGTGTCGGTGTCGGTGTGACCGTGGGCGTGGGCGTGGGCGTGGGGCTGGTCGGCGTCGGCGTGGGTGACGCGGCGTCGAGTCCGAGGAACCGGATCGCCTGCGCGGCATCGACCGGTAGGTTGTGCGACACGCCCTGCATGCTGATCGCCTCGACCGGTGCCTCACCTCCGGAACCGCCGTAGCGGGTCCGGGTGTAACCCGGCTGCGGGCTGTCGGTGAAGGTCGGGGTCTGGCTCAGCCCGTGCAGGTTGGTCCACTGCTTGATCTGCTCGCCGAAGTTCGGGTAGCGCAGGATCTCGTCGTTGGTGCCGTGCCAGATCTGCATCCGCGGCCGTGGGCCGATGTACCCGGGATAGGCGTTGCGGACCAGGTCTCCCCACTGCTGCGGGGTGCGGCTGATCTGCCCGTTGGCGCACTCGCTGTTCCACTCCGAGCCGCCGGTCGTGGCGAAGCAGCCGAAGGGCACCCCGGCGAAGGCCGCGCCGGCGCGAAACACGTCCGGGTAGAGCCCGAGCAGGACGTTCGTCATCATCGCGCCGGACGAGGTGCCCGTCGCGGCGATCCGGGCCGGATCCACTGAGTAGCGGCTCCGGACGTGCTCCACCATGGACATGATGCCTACCGGGTCGCTGCCGCCGCCACGACGCAACGCCTGCTGCGAGTAGACGTCGAAGCACTGGCTGCTGCGGGTCACCGACGGGTAGATCACGATGTAGCCGTACTGGTCGGCCAGGCGGGCGTACTGGGTGCCCGAGTACATCGCGGGCCCGCTGCCGGTGCAGTAGTGGGCCACGACCAGCAGGCCCGGCCGTGGCGCGACCCGGTCCGGTACGTAGAGGTACATGCGCAGGTTGCTCGGGTTGGTGCCGAAGTTCGTCACCTCGGTCAGCGTCGCCGCCGACGCCGATGTCGGGAGCGACAGCGCGGCTAGCGCGGTCAGGACGATGGTTGCCAGGGCGGCGCACCACAGTCGGATCGCTCTTCTCATGGAACGGGTCCTCCGGACGGAAGGGGACATGGTGATGTTCCGATCGAGGGCTGCCCGGTGCCCTACCTCGTCCGGCTCTCAGAACATCGACGATTCTCTTCGCCTGCGCGCGGCGTCACAAGGTGTGGTGGGGCAGCCGCGCTGAGCGGTGGTGGTGCCGCGCCGAGCGGTGTGCCACCTCGCGCCCAGCGGTCGCGGGCACAGCTATCCTCTTTCCATGCGGGATCGTCGGGCGGCGCTGCTGTGGGTGGGATTCGCGGTCGCGGCAGTGGTCTCCGTCGCGCTGGTGCTGCGGCGCCCCGATCGCCTGTCCGACCTGCACATCTATCACGGAGCGCTGACCGATCTGCGGGCCGGGCGTCCGCTGTACGAGTACGTGGCACCGAACGGCGGGCCGTTCACGTACCCGCCGTTCGCGGCGCTCGTCCTCTGGCCGATCACGACCGTGCCGCTCGGCGTGGTCGAAGCGCTCTGGCTGGCGGCGACCTGTGCCGCCGTGGTCGCCATCGCCGTACCTGTCGGTCGCGCCCTGGCCGAGGGCCGCACCGCCATGCCGAGCCGGGGCGCGGCCGGAAATCGCGTGACGACGTCGGCGTCCGTCAGCATCGCGGCGGTCGCGGCGGTGCTCATGGTCGCCGCGCCGGTGCAGAGCAACCTGCGGTTCGGTCAGGTGAGCATCTTCATCGTGCTGATGGCGCTGCTCGACGGGGTCGCGTCGCCGTCACGGCTGCGCGGTGTGCTGGTCGGTGTGGCGGCGGCGATCAAACTGACGCCGCTGCTGTTCGTGCTCTATTTCCTGGCCTGCGGCCGGTACCGCGACGCCGCCCGCGCGCTGGCCGCCTTCGTCGGCTGCGGGGCGCTCGCCCTGGCCGTCCTGCCCGCCGAGAGCCTGACCTACTGGGCGGGCACGGTCACGCAGACCTCCCGGATCGGCGACCTGGCGTCGCTGGGCAACCAGTCGGTGCACGGAATGCTGCTTCGTGTCGGCATGGACGAGGCGTTCCTTCCGCTGGTCTGGGCCGCCTTGGTGGTCGTCATCTGTGCCCTGGCGTTGCTCCGGGCGCGGGCGCTGTACCGGCTGGGGCGACCGGGGCACGCCGCCGTGCTGGTCGGCTGCGCCACGGTGGCCGCATCCCCGGTCTCCTGGACCCACCACCAGGTGTGGACCATCCTGGCCGCAATGCTGCTGGTGGGTGCCGTCGGCGTGACCCGGCGGGTCGGCGGTGCTCTGCTGCTGGCCAGCATGGTGCTGTCGCTGGGTGTTGTGCTCGCCCCGGTGTCGATGCGACCCGGCGTGCAGTTCCTCTTCGAGAACGCCCGTGCCATCGGCACCGTCGCGCTCTGCGTGGCAGGGTTCGGTGCGGTCGCTCTCACCACGGCCCGCACCCATACCAACCGGGCCTTCCGGCGAGGGTGGCTGCGGGTCGGCGTCGCGTCTCTCGGCGCACTGGCGTTCTTCGCCGTGCAGCCGTTGCCCGCCGGGGTCGATCCCACCTTCAAGGCATACCGCCTCGCGGACGTGGTCAACTCGCGGTACTTCTTCGTCTGCCGGGGGCCGGTGGAGTGCGCCCGCTACGGCACCGATGCCCCGGTCACCTTCGGCACCCGCAGCGAAAAGACCAAGGTGCGCGTCAACGGCGTGGTCTCCGACCAGGTGGCGCGGCTGGACTACCACTCCGCTCCGGGCGGTCCGCCACGCGCCATCCCGCTGCTGGCCGCCTATCCCGGGGTCCGGACGTTCTCTTTCCGTTCGGCCACCATGGCTCACGGGAAGCTGATCGCCTATTCCGCCGACGGACGCGCCCTGGCCCGCTACGACGACGAGCTGACCGCCGCGGTACGAGCCGCCGGGTAGCCGCTACTGCTCGCCGTCGATCACGTTGGTGTCGCCGTCGTGGGAGTACGTCACCGGCGGGTGCTCGTCCGGTAGCGGCGTCTGTGCCGGGTTGTGGTGCGGGTCGCCGTCCGGGGAGAACAGCACCGGGTCGGTCTTCGCGCTCTTCTCGCGCTCTTCCTCCGGCTCGGTCACGACCCGCTCCTCACCTCGTGGGCATACCCTCCGACGCTATCCACGGCGCACGGCACGCCGCCCCGATCGGCTGCCGTTCCACCCGATCGGGGCGTACGGCCTGCGTCGCAGATCCCGACCGCGGTTGAACGGCGGCTGCCGGTGCACCTGGTTGGCGATGATGTGGAGATAGATCGGGCCGGCGTCGCCTGGCGCATACAGGGATCAAATAATCTCTCTACTTCTATCATCCCAAAGCAGACGAAGTGTGCGACATCGTCGTCGCCCATCCGACCCGCAAGCAGCGCGAAGGCGATTCGTCACCCAACCGTCATGTGTCCGCGCGGTACCCGCCACCTGGCCCCGGCAGGGTTGGGACTCCAACCCCTCCGACCTGGGAAGGAGCGCGCCATGGCTGTCGTCCTCGATGACCACCTGGTCACCCTGACCTGTGACAACTGCGGTGACACGGTCGCCGGGCCGCGGACGCACTCCGAGGCGGAGGTGGTGTGGCCGCTGGTGTCGGAGCACGGCTGGAGCGGTTCCCCGCTGGCCGACGGCCCGCACCGCTGCGCGCACTGCACCCAACTCGGCCCCGCCGCTGCCGGCGTACCCGGTGGCATTCTCGGCATCGAGCACCTCGGTGCCGTCACCGTGGTGACCGTCGCCGGCGATGTCGACCTCGACACCGGTGACACCCTCGGCATCGCGTTGCGGCACGCGGCCGACATGGGTGGGCACGTCCTGGTGGACCTCGGCCGGACAGATCTTCTCGACTCCACCGCCCTCGGGCTGCTCGTCCGCGCTCATCGTGGCGCCACGGAACGTGGCGCACTGCTCTGCGTGGCGTCGACCTCGCCGCTGATCCGTCAGGTGCTCCGGGTCACCCGGCTGGACGAGGTGTTCCCCGTCGCGGAGACCCGCGCCGACGCGCTCGCCCTCCTGCAGAGCCGCACCACGGATACGGATCCCGCGGCCTCCGCGTAGATTCGCTTTCCCTGGCCTGAGAACGGCCGTACCAAAAGCCGACCCGATCACCCGCCGTAGCCGACCCGGTCGCCAGCCGGTGTCCGGCCCGTCCACGGAACCGGTGCCGGGCGCCGTGGACGGGCCGAAGTTCAGCGGCGGCCCCGCCGGTGGCCGGCCAGCCGTAGCGCGTTGCAGACGTCTGCAACGCCCTCGACGTCCCAGGCCAGATCGCCGGCGGCACGACGGGTCTCGGCGCTGGCGACCAAGCCGGTGAGGATCACCACCCGGTTCTGCACCATCACCGTGATCTGTTGTCTACGGGTCGACCAGTCGGCGCTCAGCCGCTGGGCGACCAGAGCGGCGAGCCGGACATCCTCGTCGTGGTGCTGCGGCTCGTCCCACAGCGCGCGGAAGGAGTGATCGTCGGGCATCGGCCAGGGCCACGGCATCACCACAGCGGTCTCCTTCGTCGTCGATGCCGGCGACTCGACGCGCCGTCCCGATCGACCACCACCTTGCGCAATGACCTTGGAGTCGACCGCACGGTTGGATGACAGTTGGATGACAGTCACGGTGGCGTGCTGGTCGGCGGCCGGGCGACGAAGTCCGGGCACCCGCACCTGACCCATTGGGCCAGAACGGACCGAAAGACAACCGAACGGCGGAAGGTCAGCCTCGTCGGCCGGCCTGGCGGAGCATCTCGTCGGTTTCGGGGTCCGGTACGAGCTGCCGCACCTCCTGCGCGCACCGGCAAGCGACGGCGATCTTGGCGGCCCACGCCAGCGCCTCCTCGCGTTCCGCCACGTCGACGACCACGAATCCGCCGATGACCTCCTTCGTCTCCGGGTACGGGCCGTCGGTCACCAGCGCCCGGGGGGCTCACCGCCGGCCGCCACTACCTTGATCCGTTCGTGGAGCAGCGCGTTGCCCTCGGCGATGCGGGCGCGGTCCCAGGCGCTGCGGTCCTGCTCCGCAAGGGTCAGCAGCTCACCGGTGCGGGACACCCGCGCCGGCCGTCGGGCGTCGGTGAGCAGCATCAGGGCGAGCAGGCCGGCCACCTCGCCGTGGTCCGGGAGAAGGGTTCGGAGCAGTCGGCCGAGGCGCACCGCTTCGTCTCCCTCGCTGGCGAGGTACCCCTCGTTGAAGACGAGGTAGACGACGGCGAGCACACCGACGAGCCGCTCGCCGATGTCGTCGGCAGCGGGTACCCGGTAGGGGATGCCCGCTGCCCTGATCTTTGCCTTGGCGCGGGTGATCCGTCGCGCCATCGCGCTCTCCTGGACCAGAAAGGCGCGGGCGATCTCGCCTACGGTGAGACCGCCGAGCAGGCGCAGCGTCAGCGCCACCCGGGCCTGAATCGCGAGCGCCGGGTGGCAGCAGGTGAAGACCAGCCTGAGCCGGTCGTCCTCGATCGGGCCGGTCGGCTCGGCCGGGGTGTCGTCGTGGACGATCCGGGCCGCCCGGTGCTTGGCGTCGCGCTGCGAGTCGCGACGAAGCCTATCGATCGCCTTGCGGGTCGCGGTGGTGGCGAGCCAACCGCCGGGACTGGGTGGTACGCCCTCGTGCGGCCACCGCTCCACGGCCGTCACGAACGCCTCGGCCGTCGCTTCCTCGGCGACATCGAGGTCAGCGAAGCGGCGGGCGAGGCTTGCGACCACCCGCGCCCACTCCTCCCGGTGGGCACGGGTGATCGCCTGCGCAACGGTCAGATCAGCCACGATCACCCAACCCTCGGACGGTTCCCGGGCTCAGTCCCGCTGACGCTGGACGCGGTAACGGCGGATCAGCGCGGCGGTGGAGGAGTTCAGTTCGGCAAGCTCGGGTCGGTCGCCGGTGAGCAGCGGGGCGAGCTGGTTGGCCATCACCTTGCCCAGCTCGACACCCCACTGGTCGAACGGGTTGATGTCCCAGATCGCGCCCTCGGTGAGCACGATGTGCTCGTAGAGAGCGACCAACTGGCCGAGTGTGGCGGGGGTGAGCCGGTCGGCCACGATCGACGTGCTCGGGTGGTTGCCGGCCATCACCCGGTGCGGCACGAGGTCGGCCGCGGTCCCCTCGGCCGCGACCTGCTCGGCGGTCCGCCCGAAGGCCAGCGCCGCGGTCTGGGCGAAGAAGTTCGACATGAACAGGTCGTGCATGTCGCCGATGTCGTGGTTGGGCTCGCTGAAGGCGATGAAGTCCGCCGGCACCAGCCGGGTGCCCTGATGCAGCAGCTGGTAGAAGGCGTGCTGGCCGTTGGTGCCGGGCTCGCCCCAGAAGATCTCCCCGGTGTCGTACGACACCGGGCGGCCGTCGGTGCGTACCGACTTGCCGTTGCTCTCCATGGTCAGCTGTTGCAGGTAGGCGGGGAACCGGTGCAGGTACTGCGAGTACGGCAGCACCGCGTGGGTCTGCGCGCCCAGGAAATTGGTGTACCAGACGTTGAGCAGGCCGAGCAGGACCGGCGCGTTGCCGGCCAGCGGTGCGGTCCGGAAGTGCTCGTCCACGGCGTGGTACCCGGCCAGCATCTCGTCGAAGCGCGCCGGCCCGATGGACAGCATCACCGACAGGCCCACCGCCGAGGGCAGCGAGTACCGGCCGCCGACCCAGTCCCAGAAGCCGAACATGTTGGCCGGGTCGATGCCGAAGTCCGCCACCCGCTGGGCGTTGGTGCTGACCGCGACGAAGTGACGGGCCACCGCGTCGGCGTCGGCGTCGAGGCCGGCCAGCAGCCACCGCCGGGCCTGCTCGGCATTGGCCAGGGTCTCCTGCGTGGAGAAGGTCTTCGACACCACCACGAACAACGTGGTGGCCGGGTCCAGGTCGGCGGTGGTGTCGTGGATGTCGGTGGGATCGATGTTCGACACGAAGCGGCAGCTCAGGCCCCCGTCGCGGTACGCCTTCAACGCCTCGTACGCCATCACCGGCCCCAGGTCGGAGCCGCCGATGCCGATATTGACCACGGTGCGGATCCGCTCGCCGGTGTGCCCGCGCCACTGACCGGAGCGCACCTTCTCGGCGAACTCGGCCATCCGGCGCCGTACCGCGTGCACGTCGGCCGCCACGTCCTGCCCGTCGACGGTGAGGGCGGCGTCGGCCGGCAGGCGCAGCGCGGTGTGCAGCACCGCGCGATCCTCGGTCCCGTTGATGTGGGCGCCGGCGAACATCGCGGCGATCCGGTCGGTCAGCCCGACCCGCTCGGCCAGGGCGGTCAGCAGGCGCAACGTCTCGTCGGTGACCAGGTTCTTGCTGTAGTCGACGTAGAGGTCGGCCACCTCGACGGTCAACCGCCGGCCGCGGTCGTGATCGGTGGCGAAGAGGTCCCGCAGGTGCGTCCCACGGATCTCGTCGGCGTGCTTGCGCAGGGCCTGCCACTCGTCGGTGCTGGTGACGTCCGCAGCCATCGGATAGATCGTCTCCTCGCAGGGTCGGACACGCCGCCGGCCTCGTCCCGGCCGACGGTGGGACCAGACTGCCACATGAAGATCGGCTCGCCAGCTCGACACCACGACCGGTGGGATTTCCGGACCCCACCGGGGTGACGATCCGCACGGACCCGGATGCGGTGCGCGAACGACCGGCGAGTCAACGGGGTCCGGTGCGTGCCGGTCACCCGGACAGGGCATGGTGGTGGCATGACGACGCCGGCATCGAGCGCCCCCGCAGCTGTCCCCGCAGAACCCGCCGCCACCGGCGTACGGCAGACCCTGCTGGTGCTCGGCGCCAGCGGTGACCTGACCGGGCGGTTGCTGCTGCCCGGACTCGGCCGACTGGTGGCCACCGGGGCGGTGCCCGGGTTGCGGCTGATCGGCAGCGGCATGGATGGCTGGGACGACGAGCGCTGGCGGCGTCGGGTGAGCGACTCCTTCGGGGCCGTCGGCGCGGTGGGTCCGGCGGAGTCCGAGGTGATCCGGGAGACGCGCTACGTGTCGGCCGACGTGACGCGCGAGGAGGACCTGCGGTCGCTGCTCGGCTGCTGTACCGGACCGCTGGTGATCTTCTTCGCGCTGCCGCCGCTGGTGACGGCCCGCTCGGCCGCCGCGCTGGCCCGCATCGGGGTGCCGCCCGGCACCCGGCTGATGCTGGAGAAGCCGTTCGGGGTCGATCGGATCTCGGCCCGTTCGCTCAACGAGCTGCTGGCCACCCTCGTACCGGAGCACCAGGTCCACCGGATCGACCACTTCCTCGGCAAGTCGACGGTGCTCAACCTGCTCGGCCTGCGCTTCGCGAACCGGATCTTCGAGCCGGTGCTCAACTCCTCGCACGTGGCCTGCGTGGACATCGTCTTCGACGAGACGCTCGGCCTGGAAGGGCGGGCGGGCTACTACGACGGTGCCGGGGCGCTGGTGGACATGGTGCAGTCCCACCTGCTTCAGGTGCTGGCCCTGCTCGCCATGGACCCGCCGCCGACGCTGCGGGCCGAGGAGGTGCGGGGACGCAAGGCGCAGGTGTTGCGGGCCACCCGGCTGTGGCACGACGATCCGGTGACGGCCAGCCGGCGGGGCCGGTACACCGCAGGAGAGATCGACGGGCGGCGGCTGCCGAACTACGCCGACGAGCCGGGCGTCGACCCTGCGCGGGGCACGGAGACGCTCGCGGAACTGGCGGTCACGGTGGACACCTGGCGCTGGGCGGGAGTGCCGTTCCGGCTGCGCTCGGGAAAGGCGATGGACACCGTACGCAAGGAGGCGATCGTCACCTTCAAGCAGCCGACCCGGGTGCCCGACGGCCTGATCGGCTACGACCGGCCGGATCGGCTCCGAATCGGCTTCGGACCCGATCAGCTCGGCCTGGACCTCAATGTCAACGGTCCCGGGAATCCCTTCGAGCTGGAGCAGGTCAACCTGACGGCGGACTTCGGCCCCGGCGAGTTGCCCGCGTACGGCGAGGTGTTGCGCGGCGCCTTCGAGGGCGATCCGACCCTGTCGGTCCGCGCCGACGTCGCCGAGGAGTGCTGGCGCATCGTGGAGCCGGTGCTGGCTGCCTGGAAGGCCGGTGCGGTGCCGCTACAGGAGTACCGGGCGGGCTCTGCCGGGCCGGCCGATTCGCTGATCGGCCCGGGCCCGACGTGACCTGAGCCGGCGCACCAGTGCGGCCCCGGCGCTGAACCGCCGGGGCCGCGTGGTGGTGGTGCGCTCGGATCAGCTGGTGGGGAAGTTGTCCGGGGTGCGGATGCGGTCGCGCATGAACGCCCCGGAGGTGGTGAGCACCGAGGTGCCGGTGTAGGTGCTGCCGTTGCAGGTGCCCGGCCGCAACGCGGCGCTGCCCTCGGCCTTGTCGGAGAAGGTCCAGTTGGCGTAACCGATCTTCAGCCGGTCGAGCAGGTCGAGCCATTGTGTGCTGCTGGTCAGGTCGGCGGCGCCGTCACCGGTGTAGTCCACAGTGCCGAACTCGGTGACGAACAGTGGCAGCCGGGCGGCGGCGCGCTCCACCTCGGCCCGATAGTTGTCCTTGTGGGACGCGGCGTAGAAGTGGAACGTGTACATGATGTTGCTGGCGTTCACCGGGTTGTTGACGATCTCGGAGTGGTTGGCGCTCTCGGAGACGCCCAGCGAGGACCAGGCGCGCGTGCCCACGATGATCACCGCGTCCGGGTCGTTGGCCCGGATCACCGGGATGACCTGCTCGGCGTAGTTCTTGATGGTGGACCAGCCGACGCCGTTGGGCTCGTTGGTGATCTCGTAGATCACGTTGTTCTTCGCGGCGTGCCGGGCCGAGACGGTGGCGAAGAAGGTCTTGGCCCGCTCCAGGTTGTACATCGGGTCGCCCGGGGTGAGCGTGTGAAAGTCGACCATGGCGTACATCCCGCGCCGGGTGGCCTCCTCGACCAGGTTGTTGACCCGGTTGGTGAAGCCGGCCGGGTCGGTCTCGTAGCCCTGTTCCTGCACGTACATCGCGATGCGGAACAGGTCGGCGCGCCAGTCGGTGGCGAGCGCGTCGAGTGAGGCCGGGTTGTAGCAGTTGCCGAACCACTGGATGCCGTGGCTGCTCATGCCGCGCAGCTGAATCGGTCGACCGTACTGGTTGCAGAGGTTGACCCCGCACACCCGCAGCTGCCCGTTGATGCTGACCGGGGTCTGGGTGCCCGGTGGCGGCGGGGTGGTCGGTGGGTTGGTCGTCGTCGGCGGCGTGGTGGGCGGCGGGGGAGTGGTCGGCGTGGTCGAGCCCGTGCACACGGTGCCGTTGAGCATGAACGAGCTCGGTGACGGGTTGGCGCCGGTGAAGCTGCCGTTGAAGCCGATGGTGGTGCTGGCCCCGGTGCCGAGCGAACCGTTCCAGGTCATGCTCTGCGCGGTCACGGAGCTGCCGCTCTGACCCCAGGTGGCCGACCAGCCCTGATTGAGCCGCTGGCCGCTGTCGGGAAAGCTGAAGCCGAGCGTCCAGCCGTTGACCGGGTCGCCGAGGTTGGTGACGGTGACGCTCGCGGTGAAGCCGTCGGACCAGCTGTTCGTCGTGTAGGCCACGGAACAGCCGGCCGCGGCCATCGCGCTGGTGGTGGGCAGGACCGTCAACGCGCCGAGGGTCAGTGCGCCGACGGCGCCAGCCGCGACCAGCAGGCGCCGTAGGCGGCGTGGGGGTTGCTTCATCGTGGACCATCGCAATCCGGTCGTGGTGGTGGGTACGGCACCCGGGCGACAAGGCACGATGATGCCGGGAGCGCTCCCGCGGCAGCCTACGATGGTGCGAAACGATAACGCAATATTTCGATGCATCGAAGCGTGGGATCAACTGTGGCCCCGGGACTTGCGCTCCTCACTACCCTGGCTGTGATCATCGGCCAGGTAACCTCACGACTTCGACAAGGGCATCAGATGAGTGACAGCCACCCTCCGTACGGTGGGCAACAGCCGGATCCGAACGCCGCCCCCTGGGGCACACCACCCGGCTCCCCGGTCGGTCCGCCGGGCCCGCCGGTCGCTCCGGCCGGTTACCCCTCGCCGTACGGTGCGCCGGTGCCACCGCCGCCTCCGCCCTACGGGCCACAGCCGACGAAGTCCTCGAACAAGGGCCTCTGGCTCGGTCTGGGAATCGGTGCGGCCGTGATGGCGATGCTCGTCGCCTGTGGTGGCGTCATCGGCTTCTTCGTGCTGGCCGGTGACGATGAGGGGGAACCCGTCGCGGGCCAGCGGAGCGACGCGCCCGGCGCCCCGTCGATCGCCCCGCCTGCGGAGGAGCAGCCGGACAACAACAATGCGGTCACCGCCCGTAACTCCAGCGACATGTCCGCCGTGTGTGAGAGCAGCCCGATCCTCAACGCCGCGCCCTACACCGGGGCCAAGGGCACCAAGGTCTACACGTTCGCCAACTCCCCGGAGCGTCCGGAGTCCTGGCTGAGCAAGTCCGTCGGCTTCGACAAGCCGTACTACGCCAAGACCGCCGAGTGGGCATCGGTCTCCGTCGTCGGCTGTCTCACCTTCGAGCAGGGCAGCGAGGGCACGCCCCGCAAGTGCCAGTACAAGGACCGCGACGACAAGCAGGTCACCGTCGACTACGTGTCCTCGCGCTACACGCTGACCTTCTACGCCGCCAAGACCGGCGAGAAGATCGGTGAGGGCGGCCGGGTCAACGCCCCGGCGGTGCGGTGCCCGAGCTTCATCTCCTACAACAAGGAGACCATGAGGGCGTACGCCCAGCCGGACAGAGGTGCCATCGAGTTGGCGCTGGACAAGTTCACCTCCTGAGTCATCGGCATCCCGGGTGGGTGGGGCGTACGCCGTTCGTCCCGCCACCCAGCTGAGGCGGCGGGCGGGTCGGCGGTACCGGTGAGGCGCGGACCGTGCGCCGTTCCTCCGGTGGCGATGTCGGGGTCGGCGGCTAACCTCTCGGCATGCCGCGACCGGTGATCTCGGGGAGAGGCGATGGCTGACGCCTCCGACGTACGCCGGCTGGCTCTGGCGCTACCGTCCTACCCCGAGCGGCGGCCGGGCAAGCCGCGCGTCATTCGCACCGACATCGCCGTGCTGTACGTCGGCGACGAGGCCGAGAAGCAGGCGCTGCTCCTCGGTGAGCCGGCACTGTTCTTCACCACCCCGGCCCACGACGGGCTTCCCCTGGTCATGGTGCGCCTGGCGGTGGTCGCCGTCGAGCGGCTCGATGAGCTGATCACCGACGCGTGGCGGATGCGCGTGCCGGACCATCTGGTGACCGGTCGCCTCCCCTGACTCGGACGCCGACAAGGCGACGTGGCGCGGCTGTCCGCCACCGCCTCGGGTTGGCGGTGCCGCGATCTTGACGACCCCTGGTCCGATAGGCAGAAGGACGGACATCTATCGCGAATTTGACATTGTCACGCTTGTCGCAATCTTGAGCCAGCGAATGTCCACAGTGGTAGCAATTTGCACGTCCGGCACTGTCAGATATCGACCTTCAGATTTTCGTACGCGTGTGACATTATGACGTCGAGGGTGCGCGCTGGGCCCCCAACGGCGCGGTCGGGGAACCGTCTGGAGGGAATAAGTGGCAATCGATGTGCTCGTGTCCGACGTTCTGCATCTGTCCCGTTTTGCGCTCACTGCCCTCTTGGGGCAGGAGGAGGAGTTTCGCGTCGTCGGATCCATGAGTAACTATTTGGATGCGTTGGATTTCGCCGAACTGCACCGGCCCGACGTGGTGATCATCAGCTTTCAGCGCGAGGAGAGCGACGCGGTGGCGTTCGCCGAGAAGGTGGCGAGCGTCCCGGGTTGCCGAAGCATGTTGCTCGCGACCTCGTTCACCCGGCCGGTCGTGCGCCGGGCCTTCGCGGGAGAGATCGCGGGGCTGGTGCAGCGCGATGTCCCGCCCCGCCAGTTCTTCGACGCCATCCGTCGCGTCCACCTCGGCGAACGCGTCTTCGACGCGGAACTGACGGTGGCCGCTCTGGGCAACGGGGACTGCCCCCTCACGCCCCGCGAGCTCTCGGTGCTCACCCACGTCTACCAGGGGGACACCGTTGGTGAGATCGCGGCTCGGCTGCGCCTCTCCGACGGCACGGTGCGCAACTATCTGTCGTCGGTCGTCGCGAAGCTCAACGCGCGCAACCGGATCGACGCGCTGCGGATCGCCCGGGAGTCGCACTGGATCTGAGCGAGTCGGGTGAGCCGCCCGGTCCATTCAGCAACTCCGGTTGGATTTCTTTGGGGAACCTTTCCTTGCCGCGAAGGGCGGCTTTATGCTGGCGAAGCTCCGGTGTGTGACGCACCGCATCCGGATGCATTTCTAATACTCGGGGTGTGCATTTTTCATTAGTGGTGTTGGTTCGGTGGATGACGCATGCGGCCGGTGCTAGCCTGCTGATCGAAGCGGTTCTCCGTTCAACCGACGACACATGACGCAACCAACGCGTCTTCCGTCGTTCGCTGACTTCCTGGAGCGCCTCGCAGGTCATTCGCGGTGCTGACGGTTCGTGCACACGGCAGGGATTCGTGCACACGGCAGGGAGAGGAACCGGGGCAATGATGGATCTGTCGCTCACCGCGAGTGCCGCCACCGCGATCCGTAGGCACGCCCAAACGACACCGGAGCGCACCGCGCTGATCGTTGTCGACGACATCGATCGTCCCGACGGTCACCGGCGCTGGTCGTTCGCCCAACTGGATGCCGAGGCAAGGAGGATCGGGGCGTGGCTTCAGGCCCGTCACCCGGCCGGCGACCGGGTGCTGCTGTTGTATCCCACCGGCTTCGACTTCGCTGCGGCGCTCGTGGGCTGTCTCTACGCCGGGATGGTCGCAGTGCCGGCACCGCTGCCGGGCGGTTATCCACATGAGCGGTCGCGCGCCCGAGGGATCGCCGCGAACGCCGGGCCGTCGGCGGTGCTGACCGACACGGCCAACCGCTCTGCCGTCCTGACGTGGGCGCAGTCGATCGGGTTGACCGACCTACCTCTGCTGGCCACCGACAGTCCCGCCGTACCGGAGGCGGAATCGTGGTCCCCCAGCGAACTCGACCACGACACACTCGCGATCATCCAGTACACCTCGGGCACCACCGGCGAACCCCGGGGCGTGCCGGTCAGCCACGGCAACCTCCTGCACGACGTGGAGAACCAGCGCCGCGTGTACGGGCTGACCACCGAGACCAGGCTCGGCGGCTGGGTCCCGCTGCACCAGGCCATGGGACTCTTCGGTCACCTGATGCCGGCCCTGCTGGTGGGCGGCGGCTGCGTCCTGATGCACTCCGCCGCCTTCATCCGGCAGCCGCACCGCTGGCTACGCATGATCGACAAGTATGACATCCAGGTGTCCGCCGCCCCGGACTTCGCCTTCGAGATGTGTCGCGCCAGGGTCACCGACACCCAACTGGGCGGGCTGGACCTGTCTCGGTGGCGTATCGGAGTCAACGGAGCGGAACGGGTGCACGCCGAGACGCTTGAGGCGTTCGCGAAGCGGTTCGCTCCGGCCGGGCTGCGCGACGACGTGGTGTGCCCCTGCTACGGCCTGTCCGAGGCGACGCTGTTCGTCTCGGCGGACCCGTTCCGGGAGGCCGTCGTGACCAGGGTCGACGAGCATGAGTTGGAGCGACACAGGTTCACTCCCACCGACGCGGGTCCGGGTGTGGTCAGCTGTGGCACGCCGCGCCACGTCGAGGTGCTGATCGCCGACCCGACCACCGGTGTGGCACTGCCCGCCGGGACCATCGGCGAGATCTGGGTACGCGGTCCCAGCGTCTCCCGTGGCTACTGGCGCGACGAGGCCGCGACCGACCGGACGGTCACAGTCGACGGCTATGTCCGCACGGGGGATCTCGGCACCATCCACGAGGGTGAGCTGTACGTGACCGGGCGAACGGCCGAACTGCTCGTCGTGGCTGGTCGCTGCCTCTACCCGCAGGAGATCGAGCGGACGTTGCGGGCACAGGTTCCCGGTCTGGGCATCATCGGTGCGGTCTTCACCGTGCCGCGGGGCGAATCCAGGTCCGGCAACGCCCTGGTCGTGGTCTCCGAGATCAACGGACGGCCGTCCGAGGACCGGCTGCGCCACCTGGCCGACGAGATCACGCGTACGCTGACCCGCGAAATCGGTGTCCGACCCGACGGGATCGTCCTGCTGCGCCGGGGCGGCGTCCGGCGCGCCACGAGCGGCAAGGTCAAGCGTGCGGAGATGCGTCGGCTGTTCCTCGGGGACGGCCTGGACCCGGTCTACACCGACTGGCAGCCACTGGTGACCGCGACCTCGTGATCGCGTCCGGCCGTCCCGATGAGGTCGCGGCCGATCATGAGGTGGGTCGGCGGGTGGAGGTGAGGACGGCGTCGATCTCCCGAATGACCTGCTGCGCGTTGGTCGCCGCGGCGGGCACGATGTCCTGAATCAGAAACGAGCCGTGCACCAGGCCCGGCCCCGGCACGTGCCGGGCGGGCACGCCGGCGGCGTGCAGGCTCGTCACCAGCAGTTCGCCCTCGCGCTGCAGCGGGTCGAACTCGGCCGTGGCGACGACCGTCGGCGGTAGACCGTGCAGGTCCGCGCGCAGCAGGTCGACGGCGGGATCGTTCCGGTGCCGTGGATCGGGAAGGTACTGCTCGTAGCACCAGGTCAGGTCGTCGACGGACAGCAGGTACCCCTCGGTGTGCGCACCGGCGGCGGCGATCCGCAGGCTCGGGTCGACTGGCGGATACATCAGCAGTAGCGCGGCGATGCGCGGGTCGTCGTTGGCACGGGCGTCGAGGGCGACGCCGAGGGCGAGCTGGGCGCCCGCGCTGTCGCCGGCGAGCACGTGGTCGCGGTCGGGGAACGTCCGGCCGGTCCAGCGCGCGACCGAGATGGCGTCGTGCAGGGGTGTGGGATACGGAAACTCCGGCGCCCTGCGGTAGTCGGCGGAGACGACGACCGCGCCCAGTGACGCCGCGAGCACCCGACAGGCCAGGTCGTGCGTGTCGAGGTCGCCGGTCACCCAGCCGCCGCCGTGCAGGTAAGTGATCACCCGGTCGGTGTCGGATCGTGGCGTGTACACCCTGGACCGGATCGGCGTGCTGTCCAAACTGTCGATCTTCTCGTCGACGACGACCGTTCGATCCGGATCGCTGCCCTGGCGCCGGGGACGGATGGCACTTGCCCGGTAGCGCTCGCGGGCCTGCTCGACCGGCATCGTACGGAGCGGGGGCGGCGCACCGTCGGCATGTTGCCAGGCGATGAGACTGCGCAGTATCCGATCCAACGGCATGTTGGCCCCTTCGATGGCTTGGTTGGGCGACCGTGGCCCGCCGATCCGCGCCCGCCACGCTGCACCGCGACGACGCGTTGGGCGTCCGCTGTGCCGCACCATACGATACCGGCGCCGATTCGAAATGCGACCGTGAGAAATGCACATAGGGTGAGCTGCCTTGGAGATGTCACATTTCTGCGAGAGTCGGCAATCCGACGTGGCGAAGAGGTGCCGGCTCCGGGGCTTCCGTGCAACCTGCAAGAACAAATATTACACCCGTTGTGGATCCCGGCCCGGGGCGGTTCCGGCGGTGTTGTCGGCGCTACACCGACCGGTGGACCGATCTTCATTCCGTATCCATAACCTTTGGATTATGTGACCCTCGCCACATAGTCGTCGGTGGCCCGCTGTGAGTCGGGTGCCCGACTCTGGCAGAGGCGCCCTGAGCTGCCCCTACGTGGCCGTAGAGATGCTTATCCGCTGGTCGTGGGAGTGTTTGCCGGTGAGGCCGTCGAAGGCTGCTGTCGGCGTCTACGGAGGAATCGTCGCAATCGCGCGATGCGTGGGAAGCGCACAGTGGCATATGCAGAATTAATGGATTGCGTGACGTTGAGCGAGTGGTAGCGTGCGTTGGTGTTCCGCAGGGTCAGGCAGGGCCCGGCTGAATGTAGCGAATCATACTTATGGCCCATTGTCGGGTGTTTCGTAATCCTGTGCGGTCGTGACCGGCGTTGACCCGGCCGCAGACCCGGTTGGAGCTGCCTGGGGGAGAGATCGTGCCACAGCAACAAGCGACTGAGTGTCCGCCGTGGGAAAAAGTCGCCGAATCGATCGAATTCGTTCCCAACGAGTTCTCGCGCAAGACGCAGCCGGAGTCGGTGGCCCGGGAGATGCTGCACTGCGACTCGGCCGATGTTGATCGACTGGTCGATGCCGGTCTGCCGGTCGAGGAGCGGGACGGCGTACGTTACTTCGACCCCAACGACCTCTACAACCTCGGCATGTACTCGTACCGGTCGAACACGCAGCCGGAGCTGGCGTTCCGGATGCTGTTCCGGTTCGCGGGCCGGTCGCTCGACGACCTGCTGCGGCCGAAGACCTGGAGCTTCCGGGTCCGACTGGAGTGCCACGAGTGCTCGGGGGTGGCGCCGTGGCGGCTGGAGGGGCCGGACGTGGTCCGGTTCGGGGGCCAGCTGGAGGAGATCGCGCCACTGACGCCGAGCGAAGGGTCGGCGGAGTACGTCGCGACCGTCACCAACACCGGCGCGCGTACTCCGCTGGTTTCACCGACCCTGCGCACGTTGACCCGCGACTACCTGCACGCCGGCTACCGCTGGCAGATGATCCCCGTGCCGATGCAGGCCGACTACGCGCTGGTGCACGAACTCGGAGTGACGAGCTGCATCGCGGCGAGCCTGCTGCTGGCCGAGCGGTTCCGCGCGGCGGGCTACCGCGCGGAGGCGAAGCGCGGCTGGTTCACCGGGGTGCTCGGCGGCGCACTCGACCTGCCGCACGCCTGCGTCGAGGTGACCGACGACGACGGGGTGACCAAGACGGTCGACATCGCCAAGGCCCAGCTCGCGGCGCGCTTGTCCGCCAACACCGAGCAGTTCCAGGAGCTGTGCCTCGGCTCGATCTACAACAAGGTCATCCCGTCGACCGCTGCCGGCAACGCATCCTTCGGACACCACGAATGTGGGTCGGCACGGCCGGCGCTGTTGCGTGCCGACATCAGGTCGGTGCGGTGAACCTGACCTCTTGAACCACCTATCGGGGAGGACGACTGACAATGGCGGTACGAGAGATCGAACCGATCGAGCTGGAGCTGGACCGGCTCGAGCACATGGCCGAGTCCGGCTACTACAACCCGTACACGTTGTTCGACTGGCCGGACGCCATCGAGCCGGACATGCCGTGGATGAGCGAGAGCCTGACCACCCTCGCGGGCACGCCGATGTGGGACGAGCTCACCCGTGAGCAGCAGATCGCGTTGACCAAGTACGAGGCCATCAACTTCTTCAGCCTCAACATCCACGGCATCCGCGAGCTGATGAGCGAAGTGGTGATGCGCATCCACGAGCGGGCCTACGCGAACGTCTCGGAGTTCCTGCACCACTTCATCGGTGAGGAAAACGAGCACATGTGGTTCTTCGCGCAGTTCTGCCTGCGCTATGGCGGCAAGCTGTACCCGGCCCAGCCGTCCCTGCAGGCCGACTCGGTGGAGCACCTGTCGCAGGTGGCCCGCGAACTGGTGGTGTTCGCCCGCATCCTCATCTTCGAGGAGATCGTGGACCACTACAACGCGTACATGGCCACCGACGAGTCGTTGCCGCACATCGCCCGTGAGATCAACCGGGTGCACCACCAGGACGAAAGCCGGCACGTGGCATTCGGGCGGATGGTCTTCACCAACCTGCTCGGTCAGGTGGCCAAGCGCGACCCGGCCGAAGTGCCGCTGGTCGCCGAGTACCTGGAGAACTACCTGCGGTACAGCATCGCCACGCTCTACAACCCGGCGGCCTACCGCGACGCCGGCATCCCGGACGCTTTGGCGCTGCGCCGCCGCGCACTGGAGCATCCGGCCCGACACGCCGCGCACGAGCGGGTCCTCAAGCGGACGCGCAGCTTCCTGACGAAGGCCGGCGTGGGCAGGGAACTGGTCAAGTGAGGACCGAACCGATGCAGGCGGTGCGGGAGTTCATCCTGGACCGCAATCCCAAACTCGACAAGCTGGACGACGACCTCGACCTGATCGACAGCCGGGCGATCAACTCACTTGCCTTCGTCGAGTTCATCTTCCTGCTGGAGGAACTGACCGGCGAGTCGATCGACCCCGAGGAACTCGACCTCGACGACTTCCGCACCCTCAACGCGATCGGGGCGCGGTTTCTGAAGCAGAAGGCGGCGTCATGACTACCGTTACCGACAATGGCCTGCGGGTCCTCGACGGCGGCCAGCTGCGATTGCTGAGAGCGATCGACGCGGTGTTCCGGCGACTCGGGGACGGCTGGAGTGCCGAGGAGTTCCGGTTCCCGTTCCTGCTGCGCACCCGCGACCTGGACACCTTCGACTACTACGACAACTTCCCGCATCTGGGGTTGGCCGCCGCTCGGCTCGACCCGGAGCGGGTGGGCACCCTGCTGGCTGGGGCGTCCCGGCCGTTGGAACAGGTGCCGGCCGACGTGCTGCGGCCCGCCGAGTTCGCCCTGCCCTCGGCCGCCTGCTACGCGATCTATCTGGACGTGGCCGGGTCGGTGCTGCCGGCAGACGGGGTCCTGCGGACCACGTTGGGCACCTGTTTCCGCAACGAGGAGCACTACGACGGCCTGCAGCGGCTGCTCGGCTTCTCCATGCGGGAAATCGTCTTCATCGGCCAGGAGGAGGGTGCCAAGCAGCACCTCGGTCGGGCCAAGGACGCGGTGCTGGCGCTGTGCGCCGAGCTCGGCCTAGACGTCAAGCTCGAGGTCGCCACGGATCCGTTCTTCGACAAGAACAGCGGCAAGGCGAAGATGCAGCGGTTGTTCCCGGTGAAGGAGGAGTTCGTCGTCGACGGCCTGGCCATCGGCTCGGTCAACTACCACCGGAACTTCTTCGGCGAGCGGTGCGAGATCCAGGCCGGCGCCGACACCGCCCACACCAGCTGTCTGGCGTTCGGCGTCGAGCGGTGGGTGCACACGCTTACCGCGCGCTTCGGTGGTGTCGAGGCCGCGCTGTCCGCAGTGGAGAGCCTGGGCTGATGCGATCGAGCGTGGCGACGGTGCTCGGCACCGACGTGGCCCTGCTCCAGTCGGGCATGGGTGGCGTCGCGGGCACGGAGCTGGCGTGCGCGGTCTCCAACGCCGGAGCGGCCGGCTGCGTGGGCGGCTACAAGCTGATGGGTGAGGCGCTGTCGGTGGTGCTGAGCCGGATGGTCGCGGGCACGTCGCGACCGGTCGGGGTGAATTTCATTCCGGAGGTGGTCGGTCCCGACGACCTC
The DNA here is from genome assembly GCF_057196645.1 of Micromonospora sp. ATLC16. Classification (NCBI taxonomy): domain Bacteria; kingdom Bacillati; phylum Actinomycetota; class Actinomycetes; order Micromonosporales; family Micromonosporaceae; genus Micromonospora; species Micromonospora sp. ATLC16. The sequence goes on along the minus strand of NZ_JBXUOW010000002.1, from coordinate 139,565 downwards.
GACCGTCAGGTGGCGCAGGTGCTTGCCGAGACGCCGCCGCACGTCTACGTGTCGCTGTTCGGCATGCCCGACGAGACGGTGTTCGAGCGCGTCGCCGCCACCGGCCGGGTCCTCGTGGTCCAGGTCGGCACCGTGGACGATGGCGTACGGGCGGCGGAACGGGGCGCTGTCGTGGTGGCGCAGGGCATCGAGGCAGGTGGACACCTGCTCGGTGTGTCGCGTCGCGACGAGTTGGTCGCCCGGCTGCGCGACCGGGTGCCCACCGCCTGCGTCGTCGCGGCGGGTGGCATCGGGTCCCCGGCCGACGCCGAGCAGGCGATGACCGCCGGAGCCGACGGCGTGCTGCTGGGTACGGCGTTCGTCGTGGCCCGGGAGTCCTGGGCCCACCCCCACTTCAAGACGGCGGTCTGCGCGGCGGACGGCGCCGACACAGTGATCACCGACGTCTACGAGATCGGGTGGCCGGGTCGGCGGCACCGGGTGCTGGCCACACCGGTGACCGAGGACCCGGGGCAACCGAAGAAGTTCATCGGCCGGACGACGGTCGAGGACCGTTCGTACCTGGTGCCCCGCTTCAGCGCCGCGGTGCCCACCGTGGCGACCACCGGCCGCATCGAGGAGATGGCGATGTACTGCGGCCTGTCGTGCGAATCGGTCTCCGACGAGACATCGGCAGCCGATGTCGTCGCCGGGTTCGCCGGCGTACTTCCTGCTGCTCAACGCATTTAACTGGGATAAGGGGGATGCTGTGTCTGCTGGTGAGGTTCTCGAGCGTCTTGAGGTGGCGTACCGCGAGGATGCGGTCCGGGCCCGTGGGCGGGAGGGTGTCGAGCTGTACTACGAGTCGACCGGTGCCGGTCCGGTCGTCCTGACGCTTAACAACTTCTTCATGACCACTCCGACGTGGCGGGTGTTCACGGACGAGCTGTCGGTGGGCCATCGCGTGGTGAGCTACGACCTGTGCGGTCATGGCCGGTCGTCGCACCCGGAGAAGTACCCGACGTGGGACGAGCACGTCGAGGACGTCGTCGGGCTGCTGGATGCGCTCGAGATCGACCAGGCGTACCTGTTGTCGACCTCGATCTCCACGGTGCTGGCGCGGGATGTGGCCCTGAAGCACCCGGACCGGGTCAAGGGGATCGTGCTGGCGGGGCCGGCGCTCGGCCCCCGGGGTATGCGTCGCCATCGTCTGGTGCAGCGGGCGTGGCTGCTGACGCTGGAGCAGCACGGGATGGCGCCGCTGTACGCGCACCTGTACCCGGAGGTGTTCGGCGCGGAAATGATCGAAGAGTTGGGCACCCCGGGTTTCCTCGGACTGCGGGAGAGCTTCCTGGCTCTGTCGACGAAGGAGGATCTGGTCAACGGGTTGAAGCTGGCACTGACCGGCGAGACGAGCGCGGACGTGTTGGCTCAGATCGAGGCACCGACCCTGGTGGTCATTGGTGACGACGACGTGTTGCTGAGCCTTTCCGGGGCCAAGGAACTGGCCGAGAAGTTTCCCAACGGTCGCTACGAGATCATGCCGGGAGCGGGCCACCTGCCGTTCCTGGACGACACGGCGGGTTTCCAGGCGTTGGTCGCGAAGTTCATCGACGAGGTCGAAGCCCGTGCCTGACCAGGTGACGGTCGGGAAGTCCCCGTCGCGGCGCGCTCGACCGACGTGGCGGCTGTCGAAGCGCCGGACGGGACGGCGCTTTGCGTGAGGAGGGGGAGCGCAGTGGATCGCGAAGTTCTGGATGTGGTTGACGAATTGTTCCGCCGTCGGTTGCAGGTGCCGGAGTTGGATCCGGACACGCCACTGGCGGATTACGGCCTGGACTCGGTGCGGTCGATCGATCTGATCGTGGAGATGGAGTCCCTCTTCGAGGTGCAGATGTCCGATGGACAGGCGGCGTCGATGCGCACGCTGCGTGACGTCGTGGACCAGGTCACCGCGTCGATGACCGTACGGGTCGGAAACGGGATCGGTCAGCCGTGAGCACCGACCTCGAATTCGGTCGCTACGCCCGCCCGGAACTGGGCCGCCTGTTCCAGGCACTCAACCTCGACGTGGCGTACCGCCGCGGGCACGGCGACCACCTCACGCCGGAATCGGCGGACGGTACCGAGACCGCCGACCAGGTCCTCGACCTGGTCGGCGGTGCGGGCTCCTCGCTGTTCGGGCACAACCATCCGGTGCTGGTCGCGGTGGCCCGAAGGTGCCTCGACGAGCAGCTTCCCTTCAACGCGCAGGCCAGCATCCGCCCGGGGGCGGCAGGGCTGGCCGCAAAGCTGTCGGCGCTCGTGCGGGCCACCACCGGCGTTGACTACGTCGTGACGCTCGGGTCCACCGGTGCGGAGGCGGTGGAGGCCGCGGTGAAGCACGCCGTGGTCGAACGACGCAGGCGGCTCGGCGCGCTGCACGAGGAGCTCGAACGGTCCCTGCGCCGGCTGCACCGCGACGGCATCGCCGACCTTCCGTGCGGCAGCGGGCCGGCGGCCGGACGCCGCTGCGGCGAGGTGGTCGGTGCGGCGGTCGAGAAGGTCACCGAACTGCTGCGGGCCGAGCCGGTCCTGGTCTCGCTGCGCGACGCGTTCCACGGCAAGACGACCGCCGCGGGCACCCTGACCCACGGCTCCAACGTGCCCGAGGACCTGCACGTGCCGGGACCCCGGCGGGTGCGGCTGTCCGACTGGACGCCCGAGGCGGTGGTGGCGGCGCTGGACGACCGGCTGGTCGAGGTCTGCACCGTCACCGTGGACGCGGACGGGGTGCCGCAGTCCCGGGCCCGCAACCTGTCTACGGTGGCGGCCTGTTTCGCCGAGCCGGTGCAGGGCGAGGCCGGGGTGCGGGAAGTTCCGACCGAGACCCTCGCCGCTCTGCGGAGGCTGGCCGACCGGCACGATGCCGCGCTGGTGTTCGATGAGATCCAGTGCGGCATGGGTCGTACCGGCACGTTTCTGGCGTCCGAGCCGTCCGGTGTGGTCGCCGACTACTATCTGTTGTCGAAGTCGCTCGGCGGTGGACTGGCCAAGATCTCGGCGATGATGGTCGCCACCGACCGATACGTCGCCGACTTCGGCCGACACCACACGTCCACCTTCGCCGAGGACGACTTCTCCGCGCTGATCGCCACGGCCGCGCTGGAGCTCTCCGAGAGTCACCGCGACCGGATCGCCGCGACCGGCGCGGAACTGCGGGACCGACTCGCCAAGGTGGCGGCGCGGTGGCCGGAGGCGGTCGTGGAGGTCCGCGGTCGGGGGCTGCTCATCGGCGTGGAGTTTCGTCTGCCGCAGCCCCAGTCGGCCCTGTTGCGCACCGTGTTCGACGCCGAGTCGCTCGGTTTCCTGATCGCGGGTCGGTTGTTGCACGCACATCGGGTCCGGGTCATGCCGACCCTGTCCGCGCCCACGACCGTACGCGTGCAGCCGTCCGCCCTGCTCCAACCCGAGGACATCGAGCGGGCCGTCGCGGCGTTCGACGACGTGGCCGGCCTGCTCGCCAAGGGTGACTACGCGACGTTGCTGTCGCACCTGGCCGTGCCACCGACGGGAGCCTGGCGACCGCGTCAGCATGTGCCGTCGCCTCCCCGTGCCCGCCGGAAGCGCCGCGACGACGACGTTCCGCACGTGGTGTTCCTCGCCAATCTCGACAACGCGTCCACGGTGCGCTCCCTGGCGCCCGAACTGGCGGAATGGTCGGACAGGCGGTGCGCGGCGGCCCTGGACCGGATGCGCGGCGAACTGGATCCGTTCGAGGTGGTCCGGCACCGGGTGACCTCAGCAGCCGGGCGCGTGGCCGATGTCAGCGTGGTGGCGGTGCCGTTCACCGCCGCCCAGGCGGTCGACGCGCTGCGCGCGGGGCATCGGCCCTGGTTGTCCCGGACGGTACTGGACGCGGTGGAACTGGGCGTCGCCCTCGGCGGCGACGTGGTCGGCCTGGGCGGCTACACCTCGATCGTCACCGGCGCCGGGCGGGAAGTGATCGAGCACGAGGTACGCGTCACCTCCGGCAACTCGCTCACCGCGGCCTGCGCGTACGACCTGCTCCAGCGCCATCTGAGCAGCAGCGGTTCCGGTACGCGTCGGGTCGGGCTGGTGGGCGGCATCGGCAACATCGGCGCCGTGATGGCCGACTTGGTCGCCCCGCACTGCGACTCGCTCGTCCTCGTCGGCCGACCCGGATCCGGGCGCAGGCTCGCCGCGGTCGCGAAACGGATGGCCCACCTGGTCGACGTCTCGGTCGCCGAGGACCTCGACGCGTTGCGTGACTGCCCGATCGTGGTGAGCGCCACGAACGCGGCCGACCCGGTCATCCTGCCGAGCCATCTGGCGGCCGACCGGGACGTCCTCGTCTGCGATCTCGCGGTGCCGGGCGACGCGCACCCGGCGGTGGCGGATCTGCCGAACGTCACCCTCGTGTCCGGTGGCCGGGTCCGGCTCCCCGACGGGCAGACACCGCACTTCCCGGGTGTCACGCTGCCGCCGGGCATCGTCTACTCGTGCCTGGCCGAGACCATTCTGCTCGGCCTGGAACCGGCCACGGCGAGCCCGTCCTACGGCGGACTCTCGGTCGACGGTGTGCTGTCGGCTCTGGAACTGGCCGGTCGACACGGCTTCCATCCCACCCGGATCACCGCGGCGGACGTCTCGACGGCGCCGTGGATGGTGCGGCATCCCACCGGACCGACAACCCAACCGGAGGTTGGCATATGAGCGTGGTGACCGTACGACGGATGACGCCCACTGAGATGGCCGAAGCGAGCCGGATAGTCGGCCTCGCGTTCGCCCTCAACCCGAGCAACCTGGCGATCGCCGGCGGCAACCGCGACAAGGCCGCCCGGATCATGGAACACGCTGCCCGTACCCTGAAGCTCGGCAACACGGCCAGCCACGTGCTCGTCGCCGAGCGGGAGGGCGAACTCGCCGGGGTGCTCAAGGCCGCGGAGTGGCCGCACTGCCAGATGACGGCACGCGAGAAGATCAAGTCGGTGCCGTCGCAGGTCCGCGCGATGGGCTTCGGACTGCCGCGTGCCTTGAAGGTGGTGGGTGGGCGTGCCAGGCACGAACCCCACAAACCCCACTGGCACATCGGACCGATCGCCGTCCACCCGCGCCAGCAGGGGTACGGGATCGGCTCGGCACTGCTCACGGCCTTTCTCGCTGACGTGGACACCCAGCAGGTGCCGGCGTTCCTCCAGGCGGATGTCGACCGCAACGTCGTGCTCTACGAGAGGTTCGGCTTCCGGGTGGTCAGCCAGGAGGCGATTCTCGGCATCAATACCTCTTTTATGTGGCGTGACGCCCGTTAGGCCGTGTCCGGAATTTGTCAACATATGTGGGCCGTCGGGAAGATGGATCTCCACCCTGGCGGTTCACCGGTGTGGTCCGGTCTATTCTTGATTGCCCCGTGTGTGGAAAGCGCACAACGGGGTGTGCAGAATTAACACATTGCAACATATTGAACAGATGATACCGTACGGTGGTGCTCCGCCGGTTTGGTGAAGGGGCGCAATCCGCGCGATGCCACGAGATCAGCGCGGTTGTTGCGGCACCGGGCGACGTCGTGGAGATGGCACCCGGTGGGCGCTTCCTGGACTGGGATTCGCCCATGATGTTACACCGGCGGGACGTGACGCAGTCACCCGAATGCGCCTCGCGCGCAGGGGGATGAATAAGGGGGGTGTGGTGTCCGCTGGTGAGGTTCCTGAGTGTCCGTCGAACCTGACGCTCAGCAATTCCAAAACGAATCCGAAGAGGATCGAGTGGCCGACGTCGGTGACCAGGTTCGTCGATGAGGTCGACAACAATGGCTGAACAGGTGGCAGCGACCCGGCAGCGCATTCGCGAGCTGCTGGTCGAGATGCACGGCCCGGACAGCTTCGTCCGGACCGTGTCGGACACGGTGTCGCTGCGTCAGCAGGGGCTGTCCTCCGCCGCGCTGGTCAGCCTGCTCGTGGCGATGGAGGACGCATTCGGCTTCGAGTGGGACGACGACATCCAACCGGAGGTGCTGCGCTCGATCAGCTCGTTGGCTGACCACGTCGCGGCGCTGCGCGTGTGAGGTGACTTCGGTGACCGCTGGGCTCGGAACCCTCGTCACATCGGGCACGTACCTCGAATGGTCGCCGGTGGCGCCGCCGTACGGTCCGGGCGAGCAGTTCCTGGCCGGCCGTCAGGCCGCGGCGGCGGCGCTGGCCGCGGCGGGTTCGGTCGTCCGGAGCGTGCCGCGCGCCGCCGGCGGCAGGCCGGCCTTTCCGCGTGGGTACCCCGGGTCCATCGCGCACACCGATCGGATGGCGGTCGCGGTGGTGGTCCCCGGCGCCGCCGGGGTGGGCGTCGATATCGAGGACGCGGCCGTCACCGAGCGCATGGTCGATTTTGTCCTGTACGAGCGGGAGCGGCGGACCCTGCTCGCGCCCGACGGCCGGTACCGCCCGGTCGAGCTGTTCTCGGCCAAGGAGGCCGCGTTCAAGGCGCTGGACTCCACGGCCGTCGGCGGCGGCCTGCTGTTCTGGCGAATCGAGCTGCTCCGGGCCGGCGATGGGCTGATCGCCTCCTTCGGCGGCCGGTCGGTACCGGTGTGGTCCCACTACGCGGACGGCCTCGCGTTCGCCCTGGCGGTGCGGTGGTGAGGCGTCTCGACGCCGGCGAACGTGGCGGTCGGCCGGGACGACGTGTCGGGCGGGGACGACGTGTCGGGCGGGGGAGCGCGATGTGCGGGATGTGGTTGAGGGCTGTCAGTAAGGCCGTCCCAGGTTGTGAGGAGCGGGGTTGATGAGTGAAATTGTGCCGAGTTATCCGACGGTGATCCATGCCCTGATGGCCCAGGCGGAGCGCGGCTCGGACGGGGCGGGCATGTCGGTGGTGCCCGAGCCGGGGCGGGTGGAGCCGCGCCGCTACGACACGGTGTTCGATGACGCGCTGCGTTGTGCCGCGGTTCTCGCCGAGTATGGCGTGCGTCGTGGCGACCGGGTGCTGTTCTGCCTACCGACGAGCTGGACGTTCGTGACGGCGTTCCTCGGCTGTCAGCTGCTCGGCGCTGCCCCTACGGCGATCGCCGTGCCGACGAGCTTCGGGCGGGCGGCCGGATTCGACGGCCAGGTGAAGGATCTGGTGGCCTACCTGCGGCCGGCAGCGGTCCTGGCCAGGGCCGCGGTGGTTCAGGCGTCCGAGGCGGTGACGGACACGGTGTTCATCGACGCGGACTTGCTTCAGGAGCGGGCCGCGTCCGCCGAGGCTTCGGTAGGACGGTTCCAGCTGCCATCCGAGAACGATCTCGCGTTCATCCAGTGCACGTCCGGTTCGACAGGCCGCCCCAAGGGCGTCATGATCTCGCACGGCAATCTGGCCGCGAACCTGGCACAGAGTGCCGCGGCGACGGGGTGGTCGACCGAGGACACCTCGGTGAGCTGGCTTCCGCTGTACCACGACATGGGCCTCATCTCGGGGATCATGATTCCCGTCTACACCGGGAGCAGCAGCGTCCTCCTGCCGCCGACGCAGTTCCTCCGCTCACCGGTCGAGTGGCTACGCAACATCAGTGCGCTGGGGGGAACCCTCGCGGCGGCGCCCAACTTCGCCTACGGCTACACCTCCGACCGGGTCCGCGACAGCGACCTCGAGGGCGTCGACCTGTCGTCCTGGCGGATGGCATTCTGCGGAGCGGAACCCATCCATCCCGGCACCATCCAGCGTTTCGTCGACCGCTTCCGGCAGTGGGGCCTGCGGCCGGACGTGTTCATGCCCTGCTACGGCATGGCAGAGGCGACCCTGACCATCACCATGCCGCCGCACAACGCGCCGGTCCGGGTCGACACCATCGACCGTACGGCCGCCTCCACCGACGGTCAGGTGATCGACGTTGACCCGGGGGAGGCGAGCGGGATGCAGGTCGTCGCCTGCGGTGCGCCCGTCGTGGGCAGCGAGGTCCGCATCGTCGACGGCGACGGAAAGCCGCTGGGCGACAACCAGATCGGCGACATCCAGTTCCGCAGCCCCTCGCGCACGATGGGGTACTTCGGCCTGCCGGCGGAGACCGCGGCGGCCATCGCCGAGCCGGACTGGTGGAAGACCGGCGACGTCGGCTATCTGCGAGACGGCGAGATCCGCATCACCGGGCGTTCCACGGATCTGATCATCATTCGCGGCGCCAACTACTTCCCGTCGGACTTCGAGCAGGCCGCCGAATCGGCGCCGGGTGTCCGCCTCGGCACGGTCGTCGCGGTCGGCCACCGACCCGAGGACGGCGACTCGGAGGAACTGCACCTCATCGTCGAGTCGTACGTGACCGCAGATCAGCAGGAAGAGCTACGCCAGGCGGTGCGGGCCGCGGTCAGCGCACGCAGCGGTGTGCCCGTGGCCCAGGTGCATCTCGTACCGAGACGCAGCCTTCCCAAGACCACCAGCGGGAAGCTGCAACGAGCGAAAGCGCGACAACTGTTCATCGAGAAGGCGGCACCCGCACCGGCCTGACAACCGGACACTCACCCACCTCGCCGGCCACCACCACACCAGCCACGAGGACCGGGCCTGCCACAACCCTTGCCCGTCGCCATCCGGAAGCCATTCGAGATCCTGAGGGGTTGTCCGCGTGTCCAATCCGTTCGACGACGACAGCCAAGAATTCCTGGCCCTACGCAACGACGAGGAGCAGTGCTCGCTGTGGCCGACAGGCATCACCGTGCCAGCCGGTTGGCAGGTGGTGTACGGCCCGGCGCCCCGACGGGAGGTCGTCGACCACATCGACCGGTCCTGGACCGACATGCGGCCGAAGAGCCTGCGGGACGCCGTGCTCGAGTACGGCGGTGCCGGCACTGGCCCGGACTCGGCCCCGTCGACCGGCTCGCGGGCGTGACGACCCTGTCCACCCGGACCCGGACCCTGCTCGGTGCGACCGTCGGCATGGTCGTGTTGGTGAGCACGGTGCCGCTGTGGGACACGGCATTGCCGCACGCAGGGGGCACGCTCACCCGGTTCCTGCTCGCGGTCGCGGTGGTCCTGGTGACCTGCCAGGCGTGCGCAGGGCTGGCCCGCCGGTTCGGCCAGCCCTCGGTGGTCGGCGAGATGGTGGGCGGTCTGGTGCTCGGTCCGTCCCTGCTCGGCGCGGTCTGGCCGGCGGCGACGGGGTTCCTGTTTCCCCCGGCGGTGACGGAAGGGCTGAACCAGGTCGCGCAACTGGGTCTGGTCATCTTCGTCTTCCTGCTGGGCTGTGAACTGCGTACCGACCGGATCGAGCGCAAGGGCGTGGTCGGGGCGGTGGTGGTCGCCGGCATGGGTCTGCCGTGGCTGGCCGGGATGGGCATCGTCGCCGCCGCCGACGGGCTGTTCGTCGGCTCGCAGGGCTCGCCGGTGGGCACGATGATGTTCGTCGGGTTGGCCATGGCGGTGACCGCGTTACCCGTGCTGGCGCGCATCCTCGACGACCTGAAACTGCGGCACACCAGCGTCGGCGTGCTGTCCGTGTCGGCAGCGGCCATCGGTGACGGTCTGCTCTGGCTGGTGCTGGCCTTCCTGCTGGCCGGGCAGAGCGCGGCCGGCGGGGGTCTGCGCGTCCTGCTGCTCGGGGCCGCGCTGGTTCTCGTGACCGTGCTCTGCGTCCGCCCGCTGCTGCTGGCGCTGGTCCGGCGGCTGGGCTCTGGCCAGTCGCTGACGGTGGTGCTGGTGGCCGGAGCGATCGGCTACTCGGTGCTCACCCAGTCCATCCAACTGCATCCGGTGGTCGGCGCCTTCCTGTTCGGCGTCGCCGTACCGCGCGACTCGCTGGTCGTGGAACGGATCTGTCAGCAGTTGGAGGGCTTCACCCTGCTCATCCTGTTGCCGCTGTTCTTCGCCGGTGTCGGCCTGACGACCTCGGTCGGGCTGCTCGGCACCGCGCCGATCACCTGGTTGGTGCTCGCCGGGGTGTTCGTGGCGGCCGTCGTGACCAAGATCGTCGGGGCGGGCGGGGTGGTGCGGTTGGCCGGTATGCCGAACGGCGAGGCGCTGCGATTCGGGATCCTGATGAACTGCCGAGGGGTCACCGAGCTGGTCGTGCTGAGCATCGGATATCAGGCCGGCCTCCTCAATCAGTTGGGATACAGCGTCCTCGTGCTCGTCGCCGTGCTCACCACGGCGGTGACCGGGCCGCTGGTGCGCTGGTCGCTGAGGCGCGACGGGAAGCTCGGATCACCGGCACCGCCCTCCGGGCCGGACCGAGGAGACCGCCCGCTGGTGACCGGCGCACCGGTTCAGCGCTGGGACGCAAAGCAGACGGAACTGTGAGGAGTCTCAATGGTGGCATTTCTTAATTCCCATCGGGACATGGTGGCTATGGGGGATGCAGGCGATGGTCGATGTCAAGAATCGGGTTAAGTTCGTTCGTTGGCCTGCGGAGAGCGACATCCGCGCGGAATGCCACGAACAGCAGCACCTCTGTCTGCTGATCGTGGAGCACGGCGCGGCGCCGCCGGACCAACTCAGCCTCTACGAGGACTGGGTGCGTCCACCCATCGGACGGGAAGATCTCCAGGTCCGGGTCCGTCAGTTGGCGGCCCGGGCCGTGCTCAACGAGAAGCCGGTGTTGGACCCGGCCGGAATGCTGTACTTCAACAGCACGTCCGTGACGCTCTCCCTGATGCAGTGCGAGATGCTGGCGCCGCTGCTGACCAGGTACGGCCAGCTGGTCTACCGGACCGAGCTGCGGGAGATCCTGGAAAGCTCCGGGGCCAGCTCGTCGAGCAACGCGTTGGACCTGCACGTCATGCGGCTGCGCCGGCGCTTGGAGATCGTCGGCCTCGCGATCCGCACGGTCTGGGGGCGCGGCTTCTTCGTCGAGCCCGGATCACGGGCGTCGACGCCTCGGGTGGACCCGCGGCGAGCCGTCACCGCGGTCTCGAAGAAGAACCGTTCGACGTGAGTCGGTGCGCACGCCATGAATTCGACCCCGCGGTCCGTCGGCGTTCAAGGAGATTGAAAGATCCGGGAAAGCGTACGGCGAAGGGCCGTGCGACCACCGCTATGTTCGGTACCACATCGGCAGGAAAGCTGCGTCGGAGGCGGAGTGGACACTGTTTCGGAGTTCTTTGAGGCGAGCGTGCTGCGGGCCGGTGATGCGCCGTCGGTCATCTTCGGCGAGACCGCCGTCGGGTACGCGGAACTGAACGCACGAGCGAATCGGATGGCCCGTCGGCTCATCGCGGCCGGTGTGGGCCCGGATTCGTTGGTCGCGGTCGCGGTGCCGCGCTCGGACGCCCTGATCACGGCGGTTCTCGCCGTGCTGAAGGCCGGCGGAGCGTACCTGCCGCTCGATCCGACCTACCCGGTCGAGCGGCTGACCCACATGGTCACCGACGCGCGTGCCATGCTGTCGATCCGGACCAGCAGCGTCGCGACGCTGAAGCTGGGTGTGCCGGAGATCGTGCTCGACGATCCCGCCTTCGTGGCGGAATGCGCGGGCGAGCGCGGGGACGACGTCACCGCGCAGGAGCGGCTGGCGCCGTTGACCGCCGACAACCTGATGTACGTCATCTACACCTCCGGCTCGACCGGCGTGCCCAAGGGGGTCGCGCTCACCCACGCCGGGGTGGCGGATCTGGTCGCCACGCAGATCCGGGTGTACGACATCCGCCCCGGCGACCGGGTGCTGCAGTGGGCCTCGTTCAGCTTCGACGCCTGGTTCTGGGACTTCACCATGGCCCTCATGCACGGCGCGACGCTGGTGATGGCCGAGCAGGACGACCTGATGCCGGGCGAGTCACTGCGCGACACGATGGTGAAGTACGCGGTGAACCACGCCACGTTGCCCCCGGTGGCGCTGAGCATCACCGACGGCACCGGGCTGTTGTCGGGCGGCACGCTCACCTCCACCGGAGACGTCTGTACCCGAGCCCTGGCGACGCAGTGGTCGCAGGGTCGGCGGCTGTTCAACGGCTACGGTCCGACGGAGGTGACCGTCGGTACGTCGATCGGTGGACCGGTCGAGGGCGTACAGCAGACGGTGAGCATCGGCTCGCCCTGGGACGGCAGCGCGGTGCACGTGCTCGACGAGCACCTGGGGGAGCTGCGGGACGGCGACGAGGGAGAGCTCTACCTGGCCGGCAGCGGCATGGCCCGGGGATATCTGCACCGTCCGGGCCTGACCGCGGCACGGTTCGTCGCCAACCCCTACGGCCCGCCGGGCAGTCGGATGTACCGGTCCGGAGACCGGGGCAGGCGTGCGGCCGACGGGCAGCTCTATTTCACCGGGCGTGTCGACGATCAGGTGAAGGTACGCGGCTTCCGGGTGGAACTGGGCGAGGTCGAGACACGCCTGGAGGGGCATCCGGCGGTGGAGTTGGCCGTGGCGGTGCTCGCCGGCACCGACGCCTCGTCGCAGCACATCGTCGCCTACGTCACGGCCTCGGGACAGCAGGCGATGGTGGCGACGCAGGTACGCGAGCACGCCCGGGCCGCACTGCCCGAGCACATGGTTCCGTCCGCCGTCGTCGTGCTCGACCGGATGCCCACCCTGCCGAACGGCAAGATCGACCGTAAGGCGTTGGCCGAGCGGGCGGCGACGGCTCCGACCGGGCAGCTCCCTGTCCCGTCGCGCGCCGACGGCGAGCCCGCCGTCGGCGGATCGGGTCCCGCGCCGTCTCTGGAGGATCGGCTGTGCGGCCTGGTGGCCGAGACGCTGGAGATCACCGAGGTGCGGCCGCAGGACAACTTCTTCGAGCTGGGCGGACACTCGGTACTCGCCGCCAAGCTGGCCAGCCGGATGCGCAAGGAGTTGGGCGTGACCGTGCCGATGCGTTCGGTGTTCGAGGCCGAGAGCCTGGCCGAGCTGGCCGAGCTGATGGCGCAGTCCAGGTAGCCAGGTTTCGGGTGCTGCCCGGCCGGTCGGTCGCGGGCAGCACCCGAGCTGTGGAGCAGGTCAGTAGACGCCGTCGCGTTTGACCAGGCCCACCGCGCCCAGCGCGCGGGTGACACCGGTGAGGGCGGTGGCGAGGATGATCTCCGCGGGATTGAAGGCGACCGGCAGCTCCAGAACCCGACGCTGTGCCGTCTCACGGTCGCTGTGCGGCCCGTGCAGGCGGAAGACGAGCGGCACCTGGGAACCGCACCACAGGTGGTAGGCCAGCCGCGGGTTGCGGAAGACCTCGGGACGCCACGGCGAACACCCGATCACCCTGGCGAAATCGATCATGTACCGGTTGTAGTGCACCAGCGTGCGCAGTTCGGGGTTGCCGGTGAAGAACTCGTCCTCGTATGTTGCCTGCCGCTTGATCAGCTGATTGAGCTGCTCCGGCGGCGGCAGCATCCGCTTGCCGCTGCACAGCAGCGCGAAGTAGCGGGCCTGCATCTCCGAGCATGCCGGGACACCGCCGGCGGCGGGCCGCGCCCATCCGATGAACACCACGCCGGTACCGAGCTCGGGATGGATCATGTGCTTGTACATCTGGCGTACGTCGGTGATGTGCACGTCCTTGAGGAGGGTGAAGTCCTCGGTGTACCCGGTGTTCAGCATGATCGTGTCGATCTGCTCCCGCCGGCCGTCCTTGAACACGACGTGGTCCGCACCGAGCCGCTCGATGCCGGAGGCGTTGACCGTCAGCGTGCCATCGACGATCCGATGGATGAACGCATCGTTCTTGGTCAGGAAGTGGTTGAAGAAGCTCTTGTTGTTCGAGTTCCATGCCGCAATCGCCCGGTTTGCGGCGGTCTTGCCGAACCGCTTGCCCAACCGCATGCCGATGCGGTGGACAGCCGTGGCAGCCGACAGCGGTAGCGCGTTCAGCATCTCGGAGGTGTAGGCGTCGTTCGGGTGCGGCCGGTCACCCGGAAACCGTGCGACGACGGACTGCCAACGGCGTATCGACAGGGTGCAACTCACCGCCACCTGGGCGATCTCGTTGACGACGTCGGCTGCGGTCTCGCCGATGCCCACGCAGAGGACCCGCTTCCCGCGGAACGGTTCGGCGTTGCGGTAGAAGGCCGAATGGGTGACCACGCCCGCGAAGTCCTCCTGCCCCGGCAGGCCGACCTTGTTGGGGACCCGGTGGGTGCCGCTGGACACGACCACGGCGTCGAACTGGTGACTGATCCGGGCGGCCGGATCGTCCACGGGCGCGGTCTCGACCACATAGCCGTCGCCGCTGTCGTTCCTCGCGACGCTCAGCACATCGGTACGAGGGCGGATGAGGGTACGCAGGCCGAAGGCGTCGGCGAAGTCGTGGAGGTACTGCCGGTATTCGATCGCCGTCCAGAACCGTCGCTCCTGTTTCTCCGGCGGCGGGAAGCAGGAGAACGCCATCATGTAGTTGGAGATGGTCAGCAGCGTCGAGTCGTAGGCACCCGGCTCGTCGGTGCCCGCCCCGGCGCGGAACACACCGCCCAGCTCGGCGTTGTGATCGAAGCAGGTCACAGTGTGGCCCTCGTCGAGCAGTTCCTTCATCGCGATCAGACCCGACGGGCCCGCGCCGATGACACAAACGGCTTTCTTCACGGTCACCTCGACATCTCGAAACGGACGGGCAGGGTGTCGTAGCCGGACACGAAGTTCGAGTAGATGGGGCGGGGCCTGCCGCACAGCTCCATCCGGGTCACCAGGTTGGTAAGGGCGGTCAGCAGCGCCCGCAGCTCCGCCCGGCCGAGGAACGCGCCAAGGCAGTAGTGTGGGCCGTGGCCGAACGAAAGATGCTTGTTGGGTGACCTGGACAGGGTGAACCGTCGCGGCTGGTGGAACACCGACTCGTCGTTGTTCGCCGAGATGTTCCACAGCGTGACGATGTCGCCGGCACCGACCCGGTGCCCATGGATCGTGAGATCGGTGCGCGCGGTACGCGCCACGTGCATTCCCGGGGTCGCCCAGCGGAGCACCTCCTCCACCGCCGAGTCGACGTCGACCACGCCGGTCCGCAGGGCGTCCCACTGGTCCGGGTTCTCGATCAGGGCCAGCACGGCGCAGATCGCCGAGATCCGGGACGTCTCGTCGCCGCCGAGGATCAGGCTGTAGCAGTTGACCGCGATCTCCTCGACGGTGAGCGCGACCCCGTCCACCTCGGCGCTCGCCAACATGCTGATCACGTCGTCACCCGGTTTGCTCCGCCGCTCCTCAGCCAGCTCGACGAAGTAGAGCAGGATCTCGTTGCGGGCACTGAGCGCGTCGAGGTCGCTGCTGTCGGCCCGGTCCGACGACAGGGCCATCTTGTTCCACCGCAGCAGGTCCCTGCGATCGGCGTGCGGTACCGACAGCAGATCACAAATGGTGTTCATCGGGATCTGCTCGGCCACCTCGGCGGCGAAGTCGAAACAGCCCGCGCCCACGACCGCCGACACGAGTTCGGTGGAGCGGAGCTCAACGTTGGTCACCACCTCGGCGAGCGCCCGTGGCGTGAAGGCGCTGAACATCAGATTGCGCAGTTTCCGGTGCGACGGTCCGTCGGTGACCGCGAGCATGCTTCCGCCGGCGGAGTCGTCTCCCCGCAGCACGACATCCAGGACGTTGCCGCGTTCGGAACTGAGCGCCGCGTCGTGGTAGAGCGCCTGGACATCGGCGTACCGGGAAACAACCCAGAACCCCGGACTGCTGTCGGTGGCCGCATGCCAGTAGACCGGGCGCTCCGCCCGCACGTCCCGCCAGAACCCATGCACGTCGTTGTCGACGAAGGTGGCTGGATCGACCAGGTCCAGGGACCGGACGCCGAGGGCGGGCTCACTCATGGCCCGATGGTGGCAGCCCGATGACACTCCCGAGTGGACTCTTGCCTGTTCCTTTCCGCGCGGTGCGGGACTGGATCAGTGCTGCTCGGTGTACTGGCCCAGACCGGTCTGGTAAGCGATCGCCACCAGTTGCGCGCGGTCGCGGGCACCCAGCTTGCCCATGATGCGGCCGACGTGGGTGCGCGCGGTGGCCGGGCTGAGGAACAGGGCGGCCCCGATCTCGTCGTTGCTCAGCCCCTGCGCCACCAGGGCGAGCACCTCACGCTCGCGTTCGGTGAGCACGGCGAGCCGGTCCTCGCCGGCCTGCGCCGCCTTGCGCTGCGCGGTGAACTGGCTGATGAGCCGGCGGGTGACCCGTGGAGCGAGCAACGCGTCTCCGGCGGCGATGACCCGGATGGCGTGCAGCAGCTCGGCAGGGCCGGCATCCTTGAGCAGGAAGCCACTCGCACCCGCCTGGAGGGCCTCGAATACGTTCTCGTCGGTGTCGTAGGTGGTCAGGATGAGGATGCGGACCTGGTCCATGCCGGGCATCTCGACGATCTGCGCCGCGGCGCGGATCCCGTCGAGTCGCGGCATGCGGATGTCCATCAGGACGACGTCGGGTCGGGTGGCGCGAGCCAGTTCGACGGCCTCGGCGCCGTTGGTGGCCTCGCCCACCACGGTGATGTCGTCCTCCAGGTCGAGCAGCAGCCGGAAACCGGAGCGGACCAGCCGTTCGTCGTCGGCGAGCAGCACCTTGATGGGCACGGCGGTCACGGGAGGGACGCAACCGGCGCGAGCGGCAGGCGGGCGACGACCTCGAAGCCGCCACCGGGACATGCCGTGGCGTGCAGCTCCCCGCCGAGCAGTTGACAGCGCTCCCGCATGCCCACGATCCCACGGCCGCTCGACGGTTGACCCGCACCCACCGCGACAGGCACCGGGTCACGGGCACCCTCGTCGACCACCCGGATCAGCAGCGCGTCGGAGACGGTCTCGATCGTCACGCTCACCCGGGTCGGCCCGACGTGACGGATCACGTTGGTGATCGATTCCTGGACGATGCGGTAGGCCGCGCTGTCCACCGCGCTCGGCAGCGGCGTCGCGGTCGGACTCTGTTCGATGGTGACCTCCAGGCCGGCCTCGCGCGCCTTGCCGGCGAGCGCGTCGACCTGGTCGAGACCGGGGTGCGGTTCGCGCCCGTCGTCCTCGCGTAGGACGCCGAGCACGGCGCGCATCTCGTGCAGGGCCCGCGAACTGGTCTGCTCGATGGCCCGCAGCGCGTCGCGCGCCTGAGCCGGACGCTTGTCGAGCACGTGCGCCGTGACGCTGGCCTGCACGTTGATGATGGCGATGGCGTGTGCGACGGTGTCGTGGACCTCGCGGGCGATCCGCAACCGTTCGGCGTCGACCCGGGCTCGGGTCTCCTCCTCGCGGGATCGCTCGGACAATTCGGCCCGGCGTTGGGCGTCGGCGGCGATGACCCTGCGGGACCGGACGGACTCGCCGAGCGTGATGCTGATGATCGACGCCCCGATTCGGAAGAGCACCCAGCCCAGGGCCTCACTCGGCTGGACGTCCGCACCTGCGACCAGCCAACCGACGGCCAGCACCGCGGTGCCCGTGCCCGCGATCAGCAGCGACCGACGCCCGTCGCCGTAGGCGGCGAGGGTGTAGAGGGCGACGAACAGACCGAGACAGGACATCCGGTCAGGGAACCCGAGACCGAAGTAGACCAGGCTGGTCGCGCCGGTGAGCGCGAACACGGCGACCGGCCAGCGGCGCCGGGCGACGACGGCCACGCCACTCAACACCACCAGGCCGTAGCCGGCATACCCGAAGTCCGAGGCGGGGCGGGCGATCGGCTCGGGAAGGACGGCACCGTGCTCGCTGACACTCTGGACCTGAACCGCCGTGATGAACAGTGCCAACAGGACGTCCGCGAACCAGGCAGGTCGACGGTCGAGCCAGGCCCGCAGTCGTTCCGGCATCACCCGCAGGTTCATGCCGCGATCCTACGGCACCTCTCGCACTCTCCGGTGCGTGGCCGACTACGCCCCGCGACGTATCCGGACCGACTCCGGCTACGCGAATTCGCGTAGCCGGAGTCACGCCTCGGATCATGCGCGACGGGCGGTCCCGGCACCAGGATCGGCACCATGAAGAAGCTCTTCGCGGGCCTGGCGTCGCTGTTGCTGCTCGCCGAGGTCGCACAGTTCTATCTCGCCGCCAGCGGAGCGTTCGACTCCGCGCCGACCGAGGAGGCGTTCTCCCCCCATCGCTTCCTCGGCTACCTGATCCTCTTCTCCGCTGTGGTGCTCGCGGTTGTCTCCGCGCTGGCCCGGATGCCCGGCCGAGTCATCGGCAGGACGGCCCTGGTGGCCGGGCTGGTGCTCATCCAGTCGCTGATCCGGGAGGTCGCCCGGTCTTTCGGTGAGGGCTCCGAGGCGGGTCACCTCATCTTCGGCGTACACGCCGTCAACGGACTGATCATCGTCGGGGTCACCATCTGGGTGGTGCGTGAGGCTCGCCAGATTGCCTGGCAGCGCACCGAACTCAGCCACGCGACCCGGTCATGACCACGGCGGCGCTGACCGTCCTCGATCATGTCTGGGCGCTGCTCGGCGCCGCCGCGTGGCTCGCCGCCGGAGTGACCGTCATACGGGGTCGCGCCAGAGCCGCCCTGGTGCTGCTCGGCGCGGCACTGGTGCTCACCCTGGCCAAGGCCGTGTCGGTAGCGGTGCTGGCCGGACGGGGCTGGTGGTTCGTCCAGGAGAAGGTCCTGCTGGGGCTGCCGCTGCTCGGGGCGGCCACGCTGGCCGCCGCGGTGACCGCCGGACCGATGCTGCTGGCTCGGGTCACCGGAGCACCCCGGCGCGCAGCCGGCGAGAAGGTAGCTGTCGTCGCGCTGTTCGCCGCCGGGTACGCCGCGTTGGCCGGCTTCGTGGTCACCTACCTCGTGGGGTATCCGCTGACCCTGCCGACCGCGTTGATCACGGTCGGCCTGGTGATGGCGGCCGTCCTGCTGACCGCACGGTCGCTTCCGGTACCCGGCGCGGACGTCGCGGTGCAGGCGGTCCCGGATGCGGGGATGGGCCTGTCCCGCCGTGGCTTCCTCGGCGTCGCCGGCGGCGTGGCAGCTGTCGGCGCGACCGGCACCGGCGCGGGCCTGGCGGCGCTTTCCTCCGGGGCGGCACACACGGTTGGCGGTGGTCCCGGCCCGAGCCGGGGTTCGCTGGTGTCGGTTGCCGACCTGCGTGGGCCGGACACTCCCGCCCCGGGCGGCGTTCGACGCGCGTACGGGGTGACCGCCCGCAAGGCCGCCGTGCGTCTGCCGTCCGGGAAGGACACCGATGCCTGGACCTTCGACGGCGCGGTGCCCGGTCCGCAGCTCAGCGTGGCCCAGGGCGACCTCCTCGAGGTGAGGCTGGTCAACCAGGACATCGACGAGGGCGTGACCCTGCACTGGCACGGCTACGACGTGCCGTGCGGGGAGGACGGGGTGCCGGGCCTCAGCCAACCGGCGGTGGCGCCCGGTGCCGCCTTCGTCTACCGGTTCCGTGCCGACCAGGTCGGGACGTACTGGTATCACACCCACTACGCGTCCCACATCGGCGTGCGGCGCGGCCTCTACGGCGTGCTCGTCGTGACCCCTCGCACGGATCCGGACCCCGCGGATCTCGACCTGGTCGTTCCCGTGCACACGTTCAGCGACGGCGCGGCGGTCGCGGGCGTCGAGCACGTCGCGGCTGCGGGTGCGAAGATCCGGCTGCGTCTGATCAACACCGACTCCGACCCGCGTCGCTTCGCGCTGGCCGGCACCCCGTTCCGGCTGGTCGCGGTCGACGGCCGGGACCTGCACGAGCCGGGTGAGACGAGCCGGACGGCGGTACGGGTCGCCGCAGGTGGGCGCCGGGATCTGGTGTTCGCCATGCCGGACACCGCCGTCGCGCTGTTCGTCGACGGTGTGGCGACGGTGTGGCTACGGCCGCACCCGGGCGCGCCGGACGGTGCGGCTGCCGGGCAGGACACCGCCGCGTGGCCGGAACTGGACCTGCTCACCTACGGGGCCTCGACCCCCGTGCCTCTGCGCACCGCGACCGCGGACCGGCATTTCACCCTCGTACTCGACCGGGGGCTGGCCATGGTCGACGGACGACCCGCCTTCGCGCACATCGTCAACGGGCGTGGTCACCCGTCGATCCCCGACCAGCTCGTAGCCGAGGGCGACATCGTCCGGTTCACCGTGGTCAACCGGAGTCTGGAGACCCATCCCTGGCACCTGCACGGCCATCCGGTGCTGATCCTGTCCCGCGATGGCCAGCCGTCCTCGGGCAGCCCGCTGTGGATGGACACGTTCGACGTCCGCCCCGGCGAGGTGTGGGAGGTGGCGTTCCAGGCGAACAACCGGGGCATCTGGATGAACCACTGCCACAACCTGCCGCACGCCGACCAGGGCATGATGCTCCGCCTGCGGTACGACGGCGTCAGCACACCCTTTCACGGCGCGCACGCGGCGGGGCACCGCCACCCTTCCTGACGACGACCTCAGGTGGTCAGCATGATCTTCGGGTACCGCGCCGTGACCATCGCGCTCGCCTTCGGGCCACGGGCGAACACCACGTTCTCGTTGTCGATCCGCCGACCCGTGCGCCGGTCCACCACGACCGGTTCCACCTCCGCACCGGTCTCCGTGTCGACCAGGATGACGCTGCGGTCCTGGGGGGCGAGCCGATGGTTGCCCCACGCCGCGACGACCAGCAGCAGCGGACGAAGCGTCCGGCCGAAGGGGGTCAGCCGGTACTCTCGGCCGTCCGGATCCGGAGCATCGGCCACCTGCTCGATCAAGCCCTTGGTCCGCAGGTCAGCGAGGCGTTCCAGAAGCAGCTCGGTGGGTGTCCCGAGGTTGTGGCGGATGGCCCCGAGCCGGGTGTTGCCGTCGAACAGTTCGTGCAGGATCTCCAACGTCCACCAGGGGCCCACGACCTCCACGGTGCGTCCCAGGGGGCAGTCGGGGATCCGGGCCCTCGGGCCGGTCGGGCGGGGTGCGCCGGGCGGGGCGCCGGGGTGGACAGTGCTCATCTCGACTCCAGAGGACTCGTTCACGGCCGACCGTCGGGGTCGGGCCTGCCGCGTTCGGAGGCGGGGGTGACGGCAAGCGACCAGTACCGCCGCATGCCGTACAGCAGCGGGCTGACCGGGGCGACCGCGTGGCTGCGTACCCGCAGCACCGTCCCGAAGACCACGACGTGGTCCCCGACGGGCAGGGCGTTGCTGACCCGGCAGTCCGCGGTCGTGTGGGCGTCTTCGATCAGGTGTGGCATCCCGGACTCCGGATCCGGCACCCACGAGACTTTCTCGAACCGGTCCGGAGCGCCGGAGGCGAACAGCTGCGCCACCGGCTCGGCGTGGTCGCGCAGCAGGTTGACCGCGAAGGTGGACACGTCGAGCAGTGCGGCCAGCGTCGGGCTCGCGGCGCGTAGGCACACCAGCAGGGTCGGCGGCTGGAGCGCGACGCTGCACACCGACGAACAGGTCATACCCCAAGGCGCACCGTCCGTCGCCGTCGTCGTCACGACGGCGACCCCGGCGGGGTGTGCGGCCATGAGGGAACGGAACTGCGCCGGGTCGACCAGTGGCGGTGCGACGGTGCCTGTCACGGGCTCCGGCATGGTGTGCCCACCTCCTCGCTCGAACGCACAAAGAGCCTTGCGGACTGCCGTACCTGCCGGCCCGGCGCTGGGCCGACGGCAAGGTGCCGGCTCATTCGGCGGAGTGGTGACCCTCGCCGCCGCACTCGTCGACGAACTCCAGGATCTTGCGGACACCGGTCTCCAGCCAGCCGGGATCCACGCAGAACGCCACCCGGACCAGGTGTCGTGCCCAGGGCGCGTAGTCGTGGCTACGGATGTGACCCCGGTCGTCGAGCTGGGGACGCATGGCGAACCCGTTGCCGGCGACCACGGCGACGCCCTTGCGCTCCAGCAGCCGCAGGGCGAACGTCTCGGCGTCCAGTCCGGTCCGGGCCACGTCCAGCATCGCGTACCAGCCGCCGGCCGGCAGTTCGCTGAGCAGCCCGGCCCTGACCAGCGGCGGCAGGGCCACGTCCCGGTTGCGCTGCACCAGTTTGCGGTTGGTGGCGGCGGCGTCGGACCGGCTGGCCAGCGCGGCCACTCCGGCGTGCTGCACCGGGGTGTTGGTGCCGATGATGTTCGCCTCCTGGACCACCCGCATGACGTCGGCCGCACGATCGTTGGCCAACGCGACGTACCCCAGCCGGTAGCCGGTCATAGCGAAGCTCTTGGAGAAGCTGAAGACGCTGTGCACGATGCGCTCCTCGACCGGGACGTCGCGTTCCAGCGAGGCGACGGACAGGTGCTCGCGCTCGTAGCAGAAGTGCTCGTACGCCTCGTCGCTGACCACGTGCCAACCCCGCGTGCGGGCCAGCTCGAGCAGGGCGCTGATCTCTCCGGGGTCCAGCACCACACCGGTGGGGTTGGCGGGTGAGTTGATCAGCAATACCTTGGTCCGTGGGCCGGCGGCGGCCGCGACCCGCTCGACCTCGGGTCGGAAACCCGGCCCCAGCGAGTAGAGCACCGGCCGGAGTCCGGCGAGCAGGCTCTGCTGCAGGTGGACCGGCCAGTGCAGCTCCGGCAGCAGGATCTCGGCTCCCGGCTCGGTGAGGGTCTGGAAGAGGGCGGCGAGCCCCTCGCACGAGCCCGGTGTGACGAGTACCCGGTCGACCACGGTGTCCACACCGTTGTCCGTGCGCAGCTTCTCGACCGCCGCCTCGCGCAGCTCGGGCAGCCCGTCGGGGCCGGTGTACTTGGTGTCGCCGCGCCGCACCGCGTCGACGAAGGCGTCGGCGACGTTGCCCGCGGGATGGAAGTACGGGTCGCCGACGTGCAGCTTGACCACCTCGGCACCGGTTCGCCGCTCGGTTTCCTGCGCGGCGCGGAAGATGGTGTGCAGACACGAGGAGGGGATGAAGCTGGCAGCGGACGAGATCTCGGGGCTCACGCTCTGACCACCTCTGTTCGGTGAAGGGTTGGTGCTGACTGGGCGGGTCTCATGCGGTGCGGCCGCCGTCGACGGGTATCAGCGCGCCGGTGACCCAGCCGGACAGCGCCGGGTCGAGCAGCGTGCAGACCCATTGACCGATCTCCGTGGGGTCGCCGAAGCGTCCCATCGGGGTGGAAGCGGCCAGGTCGGCCCGCAGCCGCTCGATGCCGGCGTCGTCAAGTCCCGCATCGGTCCACATCGGGGTGTCGACCGGCCCGGGAAGGATGGCGTTGACGCGTACCCCGGGTGCGAGTTCACGGGCCAGGGATCGGGTGAGGCTGTTGAGGGCGGCCTTGGTCGCGCCGTAGTAGGCGCGTCCCGGCATCGACAGGACGCCGCCGACCGAGGAGACGTTGACGACGCTGCCGCTGCTGGCCCGCAGCAGCGGCAGCGCGCATCGGATCAGGTCGGCGGGCGCGCGGACGTTCACCGCGAACATCTCGTCGAGGTACGCCGGATCGAGTGCGTCGATCGGGCCGAACCGGGCCAGTCCGGCGTTGTTGACCACCGCGTCGAGCCCGCCGAAGGTCTCCGCGGCGACGGTGACGACCCGGTCGGCGGTGTCCGGTGCGCACACATCCGCCGCCACCACCGCCACGGTGTCGGGGTACCGCTCTGCCAGGTCCCGCAACGGCTGCTCGCGACGGCCGACGATCGTCACGTTAGCGCCCGACTTCACCAGGCACTCGGTGATTCCCAGACCGATACCGGTGGCGGCGCCGGTGACGACGACCGACCTCCCGTCGAGGGTCACTGCGGCACACCGCTTTCCGTCAGGGTCGCCAGGACGTCGCCGAGCAGCTCGTCCGGATGGGAGAGCAACCGGAAGTGGCCGCCGGGCCAGGCACGCATGCTGAACCCGCGCTCGTTGACCACGGCCCACGCGGCTACCTGGTCGGCGTCGACCAGCGGGTCCTCCGTGTTGTAGTAGCCACGGACCGGGCAGTCCAGCGGCGCGGCGTCCGGCGCGGGCCGGTAGGTCTCGTGCAGGGTGATGTCCGATCGGAGCACCGGCAGCAGCAGGTCGCGTAGTTCGGTCTGGTCGGCGATCTCCGGCTCGATCCCGCCGAGCTTCGCGACCGCCGCCCACAGCTCCTCGTCACCGAGTTGGTGGGTGGTGCCGCCGCCGGCGAGCCACGGCCCGGCCGCGCCCGAGACGAACAGGTGGGGTACGGGGCTGCCGTTGGCCCGCAGCGCCCGCGCCGTCTCGTAGGCGACCAGCGCGCCCAGGCTGTGTCCGACAAGTGCGCACCCGGCGGGCGGCATCCGCAGCAGTTCCGCGGCCACCTGGGCCGCCATCTCGGCGATGCTGCTGGCGGGTTCCTCGGCAAGTCGATCAGCGTGGCCCGGGTACTGCACGGCGTGCAGGGCCACGTCTGCGGGCAGCATCGAGGACCACGGGCGGTACACCGCGGACGTGCCGCCGGAGTGCGGGAAGCAGACCAGCCGCGCGGTGGGCTCTTCGACGTCGGCGAGCGTGCGAACCCACCGACGGTCGGATCTCCGTGTTCGGCTCACGACATCGAGCGTCACCGAGTCCGCCCGTTCGTCCCGACAATCTGTCAAGGCTCTGTCGGGTGCGACGCGGGCTCTGGGCTGCTACCGGAATCTGTTAGCGCCGCACCAAAGGAGGACAGACAGATGCTGGACGGGTTCGTGCCCTGGCCGCCTGACGTCGCCGAAAGCCATCGACAGGCGGGGTACTGGCGGGGTTTCTCCCTTCGGCAGCTCTTCGACGACAGCGTCCGCCGCCATCCGGACAAGGTGGCCGCGGTGGATTCCGCTCGTCGCATCACCTACGCCGAACTGGCGGACGAGGCCGACCGGATCGCCGCGGGGCTGCTCGACCTCGGCATCGGCAGTCGTGACCGCCTGGTCCTGCACCTGCCCAACGTCAACGAGTTCCTGTCGGTCCTGCTGGCGGTGTTCAGCATCGGTGCGATACCGGTGCTGGCCCTGCCCGGCCATCGCCGTGACGAGATCACCCACCTGGCCCGTGCCGCAAACGCGGTGGCGTACCTGGGCCCGGACAGGTTCCAGGGGTTCGACCACCGTGCGCTGGCCCGCGAGGTCCGCGCCGAGGTGCCGAGCCTGCGGCATGTCGTGATCGCCGGCGACAGCGCCGAGTTCACCCCGCTGGCCGAGCTGGCCAGGACCGAGCCGAGGAGCCTGCCACCCGTCGACGCTGCCGAGGTGGCCCTGCTGCTGCTTTCCGGCGGAACCACCGGCGTGCCGAAGCTCATTCCCCGTACGCACGACGACTACGCCTACAACATCTTCGCGTGCGCCGAGGTGACCGGCTTCGGCGCGAACAGCGTCTACCTGGCCGCCAATCCCGTACCGCACAACGCCGCGCTCGGCTGCCCCGGGGTGCTGGGCGCGTTGCTCGTCGGCGGCAAGGCCGTCCTGGCTGCCAACCCCAGCCCGGACCATGTCTTTCCGTTGATCGCCCGGGAGGGCGTCACCCACACCGCGCTGGTACCCGCACTCGCCCTGCTGTGGACCGAGGCGGCGCAGACCATGCCGGTGGACATGAGCGGCATGACCCTCCAGGTGGGCAGTTCGAAGTTCAGCCCCGCGGCGGCCGAACGCGTCAGGTCGGGCCTGCGGTGCCGCATCATGAACGTCTACGGCATCGGCGAGGGCCTGATCACCCACACCCGCCTTGATGATCCGCTGGAGGTGGTGTACACCACCGAGGGCACGCCCATCTGCCCGGACGACGAGGTCAAGATCGTCGATCCCGAGGATCGCGAGCTTGCGGCCGGGATCACCGGCGAGCTGCTCACCCGCGGGCCGTACACGATCCGGGGCTACTTCGCCGCGCCGGAGCACAACCGCCGGGCGTTCACCCCCGACGGCTTCTACCGGACAGGTGACCTGGCCAAGCTCACCGAGGACGGGCGCATCGTCATCGAGGGCAGGCTCAAGGACATCATCCACCACGTTGGTGAGAAGGTCTCCGCCGAGGAGGTGGAGGGCCACGTGTTGACGTATCCGTCGGTGCGGGACGCCGCGGTGGTCGGCATCCCCGACGACGCCATCGACGAACGAATCTGCGTGTTCGTGGTGCTCACCGCCGAGGCGGAGGCGGCGGCGACGACATTGTCGCTGCGCACGATCCGGGAGCACATCCGTGACCGTGGGCTGGCGCCGTACAAGCTGCCCGACGAACTGGTCGTGGTACCGGAACTGCCTCGTACGCCCGTCGGCAAGATCGACAAGAGTGCCCTGCGCGCGGGGCGGCGGCAGCTTCAGCACCGCTGAGCCACCGCCCCGGCACCTTGCTGAGGAGGGCCTGCACACCGATGACCAATCCGGCGGACACCCGGCGCGACCGCGCGTACGGGGAGATCCTCAGACTGGACGAGCTGCTCGACGTCGCCTGCGTACGCGACGAGCCGGACCGCACCCTCTTCTTCGCCGCCCACCAGGCATGCGAGTTGTGGTTCGCGGTCATCCTGCGACATGTCGAATCCGCCCGGGACGCGCTGACCCGCGACCGGGCGGACATCGCCGCCGAGCACATCGAACGACTGCCGGCGGCGATGCGGGTGCTCAGCGGACACTTCGACGTACTTGGCACGTTGACACCCGAGTCGTTCGACGAGATCCGGGCGACCCTCGGCTCGTCGAGTGGTTTCCAGTCCGCACAGTATCGGGAGATCGAGTTCCTCTGCGGGGCCCGGGACCTGCGATTTCTCAACACACCCGGGTTCACCCCGGGGGAGCGGGCCCGGCTCGTCGCCCGATCCGACGAACAGTCCCTGTCGCGCGCCTTCGTCGAGTACCGCGACCGCGTCCGCGCCGACGGTGGCCTGCGGGCGGCCGAGCGGGTCCGCGCGGCGCTGGCCGCCTTCGACGACGCGGTGCGGTCGTGGCGTGCGCGGCACGCCCAGCTGGCCGAGCAGTTCCTCGGCGCGGCCCGAGGCACGGCCGGATCAACCGGCGCCGCGTACCTGTGGCGGTCGACCGAGCGGACGTTGTTCCCGGAGGTCTTCACGCCGGGGCTCAACGGTGGAGTCGTGAAGAACTGAGCCGAAGCAGACACATTCGTCGAGTCCCGGTTATCGGGTACAAGGAGGAACCGCAATGACTGTCAGTGGTGCCGCCGCCAAGAGCACGCGCGACCCCGGCAGGACACAGCGAGTCGTCATCGTCGGCGGCGGCACGGCCGGCTGGATGACGGCGTCGTACCTGGCGGCAGCCTTCGGTGACCGGATCGACGTGACGGTCGTCGAATCGGCCACCGTCGGCACGATCGGGGTCGGCGAGGCCACCTTCAGCGACATCCGGCACTTCTTCGAGTTCCTGAGGTTGGAGGAATCCGAGTGGATGCCCGCCTGCAACGCCACGTACAAGCTGGCCGTCCGGTTCGAGAACTGGCGCGAGCCGGGCCATCACTTCTACCACCCGTTCGAGCAGATGGCCTCGGTCGACGGGTTCCCCCTCAGCGACTGGTGGCTGCGCTACCCGACGACGTCGCGGTTCGACAAGGACTGCTTCGTCATGGCGTCGCTGTGTGATGCCGAGCGGTCGCCCCGGTATCTCGACGGCAGCCTGGTGGACCAGGGCTTCGTCGAGCAGACCCACGACGAGACTTCGGCCCGCTCGACGATCGCGGAGTACCAGGGCGCGCAGATCCCCTACGCGTACCACTTCGAAGCGCACCTGCTGGCCAAGTTCCTGGCCGGCTACTCCACCCAGCGGGGCGTCAAGCATGTCGTCGACAACGTCGTCGACGTGGCGCTCGACGACCAGGGGTTCATCTCGCACGTGCGTACCGCCGAGCACGGCGAGATCGCCGGTGACCTGTTCGTCGACTGCACCGGCTTCCGGGCGTTGCTGCTGAACAAGGCCCTCGGCGAGCCGTTCGTGTCCTACCAGGACACCCTGCCCAACGACAGCGCGGTCGCTCTCCAGGTGCCGCTGGACATGGATAGCAAGCCGCTGCGGCCGTGCACGACCGCGACCGCGCAGGACGCCGGATGGATCTGGACGATCCCGCTGATCAGTCGGATCGGCACCGGCTACGTCTACGCCAGCGACTACGCGACACCGGAGGAGGCCGAGCGGGTACTGCGCGAGTTCGTCGGCCCCGAGGCGGCCGACGTGTCCGCGAACCACATCCGGATGCGTATCGGCCGCAGCCAGCGGTCGTGGGTGAAGAACTGCGTCGCGGTCGGCCTGTCCAGCGGCTTCGTCGAGCCGCTGGAGTCGACCGGCATCTTCTTCATCCACCACGCCATCGAACAGATGGTCAAGTACTTCCCGTCCGGGCACGGCGACGACCTGCTGCGCGAGCAGTACAACCGCTCCATCACCCACGTCATGGACGGCGTACGCGAGTTCCTCTGCCTGCACTACCGGGGTGCGAAGCGGGTGGACAACCAGTACTGGAAGGACACCAAGACCCGGGTGATCCCCGACGGGCTCGCGGAGCGGATCGAGATCTGGCAGCACAAGGTGCCGGACGCGGAGTCGATCTATCCGCATTACCACGGTCTGCCGCCCTACTCGTACAACTGCATCCTGCTGGGCACGGGCGGGATCGACGTGCGGCACTCGCCGGCCGTCGAGCTGGCCGACGAGCGGGCGGCCCTGGCGGAGTTCGAGCGCATCCGGGTGAAGGCCGAGAAACTGGTTCAGGAACTCCCGACCCAGAACGAGTACTTCGCCGCCATGCGCGCCAACCGGTGAACCTTCCGACCGCGTCGTACGCACGCCCTCCCCTGCGGTCGGTGGACCGCAGGGGAGG
Organism: Micromonospora sp. ATLC16; assembly: GCF_057196645.1. NCBI lineage: Bacteria > Bacillati > Actinomycetota > Actinomycetes > Micromonosporales > Micromonosporaceae > Micromonospora > Micromonospora sp. ATLC16. Next base: position 111,106 of record NZ_JBXUOW010000002.1, on the reverse strand, counting down.
GCGGCAAAGGTTCCGCAGCGACCGTATCGGCCGGGAAGCGAAAATGACGTGTATCTAACCTACGACCAACAAACCCTGGACATCCAGTACTCGCCGAGCTCCTGCGTCACAGACATCAATGTTTTTCTGCGTGAGTACGCTGATCGCAGCGCATTGGCCCGGGACCGACTCGAGATGCGTTCCAGCGTGCGTTACGGGCCGCGACCAGAGCAATTGCTCGACTATTTCCCGGCGTCCGAACCGGGCGGTCCGCTGCTGGTGTTCATCCACGGTGGGTACTGGCAGGAGTTGAGCCGGCTGGAATCGGCATTCATGGCGCTGGACCTGGTGCCGCGAGGCGTCTCCGTCGCGGCGCTGGGCTACGGGCTGGCACCCGTGTACCGGCTGCCGGAGATCGTCGACATGGTCGCCGAGGGAGTCCGCTGGATCTGCCGAAACGCCTACCAGTTGTCGTCGATCCCCGGATCGGTCTACCTGAGTGGGTGCTCCGCAGGAGCGCACCTGGCCGTCATGGCGTTGTTCGACGAGCCCGGCTGGCGGCGGCACGGCGACCGTCCCGATCGGGCGGTAGCCGGCGCGGTCCTGCTCAGCGGCGTCTACGACCTGGAGCCGGTCCGCCGGACCTATGTGAACGAGGCGTTGGGGCTGGACCCGGAGACGGCTCACGCCTACAGCCCGATCCACCGGCTGCCGGCGCCGCTGCCGCCGCTGGTCGTCGCGCGGGGGGAGAACGAGACCGACGAGTTCGGCCGGCAGCAGGCGGAGTTCGTCGACGCCGTCCGGGCGTCCGGTGCTCGGGTGGTCGACCTCGTCGTGCCGTCGCGGAACCACTTCGATCTGGCCTTCGATCTCGGCGTCCACGGCACGATGCTGGGCGATTCGCTGACCGAGATGATCGGCGCGAACCGGTAGTCGATCCGGTGTGTATTTCTCATGACAGAGACCACGATATTCACGGCCACCCGCCGGGTGGCAACAGATTGCTCGGTGCTGCGGGCTGCTGTTAGGGTCGGGGCCAGGGGCCGGCGCTGATGTCGCCGATTCGCCTGGCATCAATCTCACGTCCCGCCCGTCGACATATTCGAACCGAACGTTCCGCAGCGGAGTCGATAGCGCGCAAGGGAGCTTGAGAATGTTGGCGGAAAACACCGACTGCGGCACCGGGACGGATCGGGACGCCCTGCGCGCTGCGGTGTCCGAACTGCTCGGCATGGAACTGACCACGGCCGACGATGACAGCAACCTGTTCGAACTGGGCCTGCAGTCGCTGCACCTGATGCGACTGGCCAGCCGGCTCAACGGTGCCGGTGCCGAGGTCACGTTCACCCAGTTGGCCACGGACCCGCGGCTGTCGGCCTGGGCCGGCCTGGTCGGTCCCACCGTGACCGCGACCGAGTCGGCGGCGCCCCCGCGACCGGCCGCCGACAACGCCCGCCACGATCCGGATCGAGCCTTCCCGCTGACTCCGGTGCAACAGGCGTACCTTCTCGGCCGCTCGGGTGACCACGCGCTCGGCGGCGTCGGTTGCCACAACTACCTCGAGTTCGAGTCGACCGGAGTGGACGCGCAGCGCCTCGAACGGGCGATCCGGGCGTTGCTGGCCCGCCACCCGATGCTGCGGGCACGGTTCGCCGACGACGCGACCCAGCAGATCCTGCCGGAGTCTGTGTGGCGCGGTCTGACCGTGCACGACCTCCGTGACCGCTCCGCCGGTGCTGCGGTGGCTGCGGCGTTGGACCTGCGCGACCGGCTCTCGCACCGCATCCTGGAGGTCGGCCGGGGCGAGGTGGTCGATGTGCAGCTCACCCGGCTGCCCGACGGGGTGGACCGGCTGCACTTCAACATCGACCTGCTGGCCGTGGACCTGGCCAGTTTCCGGGTGATGCTGTCGGACCTGGTGGTCCTCTACGACGACCCGGAGGCGCTCGGCGAGGTCGGTTACACCTTCGGCCGGTACCTCGCCGAGCAGGCCGGCACCCGGGCCGCCGAGCGGGACCGGGCCCGCCCGTACTGGCAGCGGCGGCTGCCGGCGCTGCCCGGCGGCCCGAAACTGCCCCTCGCGGTCGATCCGGACGCGGTCACCGTGCAGCGCTTCGCCCGTCGGTTCTTCGACCTCACCGTGGACCAGTGGCAGGAGCTGGAGCGTCGCGCCGGCGAGGCCGGACTGACTCCCGCGGCGGTGCTGGCCACCGCGTACGCCACGGTGCTGAGTCGCTGGAGCGGCGACGAGCACTTCCTGCTCAGTCTCCCGCTGTTCGACCGTGACCTCGACGTGCATCCCGAGATGCCCCGGCTGGTGGGTGACTTCTCCGGCCTGGTGCTGCTGGAGGTGGACCTCTCCGGCGACAGTTTCGCCGACCGCGCGCGCACCCTGCAGAAGCAGATGCACGAGGACATCGGGCACGCCGCGTACACCGGCGTCGACGTGCTGCGCGAGTTCACCCGCGCTGATCCGGAGTCGCCCCGCACGGCACCGGTGGTGTTCTCCGTGGACCTGTCCGCACCGCTGATCCCCGAGGAGTTCGCCGCCCGTTTCGGTGAGCCGACGTGGATGATCTCCCAGACTCCGCAGATCTGGCTCGACCACCAGATCTACCGCACCAGCGACGGCACCGTACGCCTGGTCTGGGACGCCGTCGAGGCGCTCTTTCCCGACGGCATGCTGGACGCGATGCTGTCCGCGTACGAGACGCTGGTCCGGGCGCTGGCCGCCGGTGCCTGGACGGACGCGCTGCCGGAGATCGCCCTGCCGGCGGCGACGCGGCGCACGCGCGCGGCGGTCAACTCGTCGACCCGGGCGATGACCGACAATCTCCTGCACACGCGGTTCTTCGCCGAGGCGGGTGACCGGCCCGGGCACCCCGCGCTGCTGTGGGAGGAGCAGGGGGCGCTGGCGCACGACGAACTCGCCGCGCGGGCGCTGCGCGTCGCCGGGGCGCTGGCCGGGCACGGGGTGGGTCGCGGCTCGTACGTGGCCGTGCTGGCGCCCAAGGGCGTACCGCAGATCGTGGCGGTGCTCGGCGTGCTCGCCGCCGGCGCGGCGTACGTGCCGATCGGCGTCGACCAGCCCGCCGAGCGACGCGCGCGCATCCTCGAACTCAGCGGCGCCCGGATCGTCCTCGACGGCAGCGGGCTGTTGGACCCGACCGACGTGGCTGCCGAGATCCTCACCATCGACGCCGCCGAGCTGGCCGACCCGCTGGACGCTCCGGTCCCCGCCGACCCCGACGACCCCGCGTACGTGATCTTCACGTCGGGTTCGACCGGTCTGCCCAAGGGCGTCGAGCTCACCCACCGCGCGGCGGTCAACACCGTCGAGGACATCAACGAACGGTTCGACCTCGGTCCGGCGGACCGGGTCCTGGCGGTGTCCGCGCTGGACTTCGACCTCTCGGTGTGGGACATCTTCGGGCTGCTCGCGGTGGGCGGCGCCGCGGTGCTGGTGCCCGAGTCGGGCCGGCGCGACGCCACCGAGTGGCTGGGGCTGTGCCGCCGGCACGGCGTGACCGTCTGGAACACGGTCCCCGCCCTGTTGGACATGCTGCTCACCGCCGCAGACGACGCTCACCTGCCCGGCGCGCTGCGCCTCGCCCTGCTCTCCGGTGACTGGATCGGGCTCGACCTGCCCAGCCGACTGGCCGGCGCGACCGACGGACGGTGCCGCTTCATCTCGCTCGGCGGCGCCACCGAGGCGGCGATCTGGTCGAACTCCTTCGAGGTCGTCGAGGTGCCTGCCGGCTGGCGGTCGATCCCGTACGGCACGCCGCTGCGGAACCAGAAGTTCCGGGTGGTGGACAGCCGTGGACGTGACTGCCCCGACTGGGTGCCCGGCGAGTTGTGGATCGGCGGTGCCGGGGTGGCGCTGGGCTACCGGGGTGACACCGAGCTGAGCGCGGCCCGCTTCCCGGTGGTGGATGGCCAGCGCTGGTACCGCACCGGCGACCTGGGCCGCTACTGGCCCGACGGCAATCTGGAGTTCCTGGGTCGTCTCGACCAGCAGGTGAAGATCAACGGTTTCCGGGTCGAGCTGGGCGAGATCGAGTCCTGCCTCCAGGCGCACCCCGAGGTCGCTCAGGCCGTCGCCGTCGTCGTCACCGAAGGCCGACGCGAGGTGGTCGCCGCCGTGGTCGAGCGCGGGGTCACGCCGGATCCCGGTCTCCCGGTAGTCGGGCTCGACAGCGGGCGACCGGGCGACGAGTTCCTGCCACCGGTCATCGGCGCGACCACCGAGGACGATTCGCTGCTGCTCGAACATCAGCTGGTGGAGGTGCTACTGGCCGAGGTCGTCGCGCCGCTGGTCGAGCCGGCGGAAACACCGGCCACGGTCTGCGCCGTGCAACGGCCGGTGGTCGACGTCTGGCTGGCTTACCTGGCGCGCCGTGACGTCCTGTCCGACACGCCCGAGGGGTACGCGCCCGGGCCGAGGTGGGCCGAGGTCACGGACGCGCGGTGGGTCAAGCGGATCCGGGACAACACGATCGGCACCCGCCTCGCGCCGGTCTCCACCGCCCTGGAGTGGGCCGCGCCGCTCTACTCGGCCATCCTGTCCGGTGCCGCCGACGCCACCGCGTTGCTGGACGACCCGGTACTGGCCCCGGAGGCGCTCAACGACCTGATGCCCGCCACGGCCGAGTGTCTTGCCGCCATCGCGCAGGACCTGACGGAACGCGGTGGCACGGCGTCGCGCACGGTGGCCGAATGGCAGCCCGACAGCGGTCGCGGCACGGCTCGACTGCTGGCGGCGCTTGCCGGGAACGAGGCCGAGTACACGCTGCTCGGAGCCGCCCGGCCGGCCCTGGCCAAGGCGGAGGCGTCGCTGCGTGAGCACGGGCACCGCGTCCGGGTGGCGGTGCAGGGTACGGACGCCGTTGCCGCACCGCACGTACATGCCTTCGACGCCGTCGTGGCGAACAACGTCCTGCACCGGATGACCGACCCGGAGACGGCAGCGGCGACCATGGGTCTCCTGCTCGCCGCCGGCGGCCGGCTGTACCTGCTCGAACGCGCCCATCCGACGCCGCTGGCCCTGGTGACCGCGCTGCCGCTCGAGGCGCGTGCCGGTCGGCTCGAGGGTGACGGGCCGACCGGCTGGCTCCACGACGCCGATCGTTGGACCCGGGCGTTGCGCGCGGCCGGGCTGGGTGACGTGCGGGTACTGCGCACCGAGGCCACCGGCGAGATGTTGCTGACGGCGGACCGACCCGTCACCCCGGCCGGAGTGGACCCGGACCGGTTGCGGCGGTGGGCCGAGGACCGGCTGCCCGAGCACATGGTGCCGGCCCACGTCGCCGTGCTGCCCGCGCTGCCGCTGAGCGGCAACGGCAAGGTCGACCGGCGACGGATCCAGACGGTCCTCGAACAGACGGTCGATCGTCCACGCGACGTCGGCACCCCGCCGAGAGGCGACACCGAGGCGTTCGTAGCCGAGCGTTGGGCCGCACTGCTCGGCCTGGACGCCGTGGGTCGCGACGAGAACTTCTTCCGGCTCGGCGGCGACAGCCTGCTCGCCACCCGCTTCGTCGCCGAGGTACGAGGGGCGTTGGGTGTCGAGCTGCCGATGCGCGACGTCATGCGTGCCGCGACGGTCGCCGGCCTGAGCGCGCTCGTCGACGAGCTGCGCGAGGCGACGGGGGGCCCGGGCCCCGCCGGTTGGGACACCACCGAGGACTTCGAAGAGGGTGCGGTGTGAACGCCAGCGATCTGCTCGACGAGTTCGCCAGTGCCGGGATCCGCGTCTGGCGGGAGGGCCAGCAGCTGCGGTTCCGTGCCCCCCGCGGCAGCATGACCGACGAGCTCCTCACCCGGCTGCGGCAGCGCAAGGCCGAGCTGCTGGCCAGCATGTCCGACACCACCGGCAACGCCGCCCAGCAGTTCGACCCGGTGTGGCTGGGCCAGCCGGGAGCGCGGGACGAGTCCTTCCCGCTGACCGACATCCAGTCGGCCTACCTGTTCGGACGCAACCCGGCGTTCGCCTACGGTGGCGTCTCCTGTCATCTCTACCAGGAGTTCGAGTACCCGGCGGACATCGACCCGGAGCGGATGCGGCAGGCGTGGGACGGCCTGGTACGTCGCCACGACGCCCTGCGCACGGTCGTCCAGGAGGACGGCTCCCAACGCGTGCTGCCCGCGCCACCGCGCACCGGAATCACGGTGACCGACCTGCGTGGAGCACCCGCCGACGCCGTACCCCAGGCGATCGCCGGGGTGCGCGAGGAGCTGTCCCACCGGGTGCACCCCACCGGCGAGCGGCCGATGTACGAGCTGCGCCTCACCCTGGCCGCCGACCGTAGCGTGCTGCACGTCTCCGTGGACTTCATGGCGTTGGACTGGCTCAGCCTGCAACGTGTGATGAACGAACTCGACCGCCGGTACCGGCAGCCGGACTGCGTCCTGCCCCCACTGGAGGCCACCTTCCGGGACTACGTCCTCGCCGAGCGTCGGCTGCGGGACACCGACCGGTACGGCCGGGACCGCGCGTACTGGCTGGCGCGTGTTGACGACCTGCCGGGTGCCCCGGCGCTCCCGCTGCGCGACGACCATGACCCGGTCACCGCGCCGGCGCGGTTCCGTCGCCTGACGGGCACCGTCGACGACCGGGTGTGGCGGTCCCTGAAGGCGCGCGCCGCCGCGCACGGCATCACCCCCGCCAACGCCGTGCTGGCCGCCTACACGGAGACGATCGGTCGCTGGAGCGGCAACGACCGGTTCTGCGTCGGGCTGCCGGTACTCAACCGGATGCCGCTGCATCCGCACGTCGAGTACCTGCTCGGCGACTTCACCTCACTGAGCGTGCTCGCCGTGGACCGTCCGGAGCGTACGGGCTTCGTCGACCGGGCGCGTGCCCTCGGCGAGCGGGTGTTCGACGACCTCGACCACCGGCTGTTCAGTGGCGTGGAGGTGCTGCGTGAACTCGCCCGGCGGCGCGGCCGGGATGCCGCGGCGGTACTGCCGGTGGTGTTCACCGGCGCGATCGGGGTCGGCGGCGGCGAACCGTCGGTGGCCGGCCGTAAGCCAAGACCGGTGTACGGGGTCAGCCAGACCCCGCAGGTGTGGATCGACTGCCAGGTGGGCGACCAGTTCGGTGGTCTGGACATGAACTGGGATGTCCGGGAGGGAGTCTTCCCCGACCAACTGGTGGACGAGATGTTCGCCGCGTTCGTGAACCTGCTGCACCAGTTGGCCACCGACGACACCACGTGGGCGGCGGTCGATCCGCAGCCGCTGCCGAGCGGGCAACGAGCCCGCCGGACCACCGCGAACGCGACCGACGCGCCCGTGCCGGCTGGCCTGCTGCACGAGCCGCTGGTCGCCTACGCCCGCGAGTATCCGGAACAGGTGGCGGTCATCGATGCCGCCGGGTCGATGACCTACGGGGAGTGGCTGGGCCGCGCGGCCGGGGTCGCCGAACGCCTGCGCGTCGCGGGGTGCCGACCCGGCGACCTCGTCGGCGTCCTGATCGACAAGTCTTGCGAGCAGGTGGTCGGCGTGCTCGGTGTGCTCCTCGTCGGCGGTGTGTACGTACCCGTGGACATCGGTCAGCCCGCCGTGCGCCGGGACCGCATCCTCGTCGACAGCGGCGCCCGGTTCGCGGTGGTCGCGGGCGCGTCGGTCGGTACGCTGCCCGCCGAGGTCGCCGGCATCGACGTGTCCGACGCGCCGCCGGTGCCGCTGCCGGAGATCCCGGCCGGCGTCGGGCCGGAGCCGACCGGACTGGCCTACGTCATGCACACCTCGGGTTCGACCGGGACGCCCAAGGGCGTGATGATCAGCCACCGGGCCGCCACCAACACCGTGCACGACATCAACGAGCGCTTCGAGGTCACCGGTTCCGACCGAGTTCTCGGCCTCGCCGCGTTGAGTTTCGACCTGTCCGTCTACGACCTGTTCGGCCCGCCCGCCCGTGGTGCCGCGCTGGTGCTGCCCGATCCGGCGCGCCGCGGCGACCCGTCGCACTGGGCGGCGATGGTGGCCGCGCACGATGTCACGCTGTGGAACTCGGTTCCCGCGCAGTTGCAGATGCTGATGCACTACCTGGACGTGGAACCCGCCGTCCTGTCCAGCCTGCGCCTGGCGCTGTTGTCCGGAGACTGGATCCCGCTGTCGCTGCCCGGCCACGCCGCACGGCACGTGCCGGACGCCGAACTGATCAGCCTCGGCGGTGCCACGGAGGCGGCGATCTGGTCGAACTACCACCGCATCCGGACGGTCGAACCGCACTGGCGCAGCATCCCGTACGGGCTGCCGTTGGCGAACCAACGCTTTCACGTGCTCGACGCCGCGCTGCGCGACCGACCCGATCTGGTCGCCGGTGAACTGTTCATCGCGGGTGTCGGGCTGGCCGACGGGTACCTCAACGACCCGGTGCGCACCGCCGAGCGCTTCCTCCGCCACCCGGAGACGAGGGAGCGGCTGTACCGCACCGGCGACCTGGGCCGGTACCTCTCCCACGGGGAGATCGAGTTCCTCGGCCGGGCCGACCAGCAGGTCAAGATCCGTGGCCACCGGATAGAGCTGGGCGAGATCGAGGCGGTGCTCGGCGAGCACCCGTCGGTAAGCACCTGCGTGGTCCTGGCGTCCGGCGACGACACGCTCGAACGCGCGCTCGTCGCGTTCGTGGTGCCGCAGCGGGGGTCCGGCACGGTCGACCCCGCCGAGGTCGTCGCGTGGGTGGCCGACCGGCTGCCCGCCTACATGGTTCCCGCGCGGTTACGTGTCGTCGAGGCGTTGCCGCTGACCGGGAACGGGAAGGTCGACCGTAAGCGGCTGCTGGAGTCGACGCCCACGCCGACCGTCGCGCCCGGCGGGCGGACCGAACCGCCACGGCCGGGCGTCGAGCAGCACCTCGCCCAGCTGTGGGGTGAGGTGCTCGGCGGCCCGCCGCCGAGCCGGGAACTGGGGTTCTTCGACGCGGGCGGCAACTCACTGCTGGCCGCTCGGTTCGTCGGGCAACTGCGTGAACAGTTGCCCGAGGCCGCCCGGTTGCCGTTCGACGTGCTGCTACGTGCCCTGCTCGACGAGCCGACGGTCGCGGGCCTGGCGGCGCGGTTGGGGTCGGCGACGGCACCGGAGCCGGTGGCGGCCGAGACTGCCCGGCGTTCGTCGCTGGTGCCGCTCGGCGGCGTGGCTCAGGGGCCGGTGCGGCTGCTCGTGCACGACGGCACGGGCACCCTCACGGCGCTGCGGGCGCTGGCCGACGGGCTCGGCGCGGGCGGGCCGGTGTTCGGGCTCGCCGCGCCGGACGGCGGCGCGACCGGCGAGATCGACGACGGCACCCTGATCGAGGACCTGGCCGTACGCTACGCGGGTGAGATCCGGGCCGCCGGGTTCGACGACGTCGAGCTGATCGGCTACTGCCTCGGTGCCTCGATCGCCCTGGAAGTGGCCAGGGCGCTGAGCGAGGCCGGGGCGACGGTGCGCTTGACGGTCCTGTCCGGACTTCGCGTTCCCTACCGGATGGACGACGAACTGGTGCGGGACTACGCCTTCGCGCGGGCCGCCGGTATCGACCCGGCGGCTCTCGGCTGGCCCGCCGACGAGGCGGTCGTCGACCGGGCGATCACGACCGTACTGGCCGATTCGCCGGGAGTCGTGCCGGCGGGTGCGCTCGGGCGACTGACCGGCGACGAGCAGCTGGCCGCGATCGCCGAGCGGTTCCGTGCCCTCGGGCAGCGCACCACCGCCGAACGGCACGCGCGACTGCATCAGGCCGTCGCCGACCGGGACCCGGCGTGGGGCGGAGCGGCGCGGGTGGCGGCGGCCCACACCCGTTTCGTGTGGACTCTCCAGGCGGTGGCGCGGCACGAGCCCGAGCCCTACGCGGGGGACATCACCCTCCTGCGTCCCACGGCCGCCGGGGACCTGCTGCCGGGTGCCGGCGTCGAGGCGACCCGTTTCTGGCCGGAGGTCTGTCTCGGCGAGCTGACGGTCGTCGACGTGCCCGGCGACCACTTCAGTTGTCTCCAACCGCCAAACGTGGCGGCGGTGCTGGCGGCGACGGCGGCTGACCGGTGAGCGGCCCCCCGTCCGGCCCGATGCGGGTCGTCGTGTGCGGTACGCGGTTCGGCCAGGTCTACCTGTCGGCGATCGCTCGCGCCCCGGAGCGGTTCGAACTCGCCGGCATTCTGGCCCGGGGCAGCACCCGGTCGGTGGCGTTGGCGAAGGAGTACGGTGTCCCGCTGTACGCCTCGGTCGCCCAGCTGCCCGACGACATCGACGCCGCCTGCGTGGTGGTGTCGACAGCGGTCGGCGGTGGACCGGGTGTCGAGTTGGCGAAGGCACTGCTCGACCGTGGCATCCACGTTCTCCAGGAACACCCGGTGCACCCGGCGGAGCTGGCGGACTGCCTGCGGGCTGCGCGCCGCGCCGGCGCGCAGTACGTGGTCAACACCTTCTACCCGCACGTGGAGCCGGTCCGGCAGTTCATCTCCGCCGCCCGCGCGCTGGTCCGGCTGCGCAAGCCGGTCTTCGTCGACGCGGTGTGTGCGGTGCAGGTCTGCTTCGACCTGCTGGACATCCTCGCCGAGGTCTTCGACGGGCTGCGGCCGTGGTCGTTGGCGGCCGTCGGCAGCCGGACCGGCCGGCCACTGACCAGCGTGGACGGGCAGGTCGCCGGGGTGCCGCTGACGCTGCGGGTGGAGAACCGGATGCAGGCGGGCGACGACAGCACGAGTCTGCTGTTGCACCGGGTCACCGTCGGCACCGACGCCGGCAACCTGATGCTGGCCAACACCCACGGTCCGGTGCTGTGGAATCCGGTGCTGCGTAGCCCGGAGGACCCGGCGGGCGTCTACCTCACGGGCGTGACGGACGCCGACACCCGGTGGTCGGACGTGCTCGGACCCACTGCGGACTACGTGGGCTCCGCGCAGACACCCACCTGGTCGGGCGTGGTGCGCGAGCTGTGGGGGGACGGGGTGTTGACCGCCCTCGACGACGTGCGCGCACGCGTCGACGCGGGTGTGGATCCGTTGCGAGGCGGCCAGCGTCACCTGGCCGTCGCCACCGCGTGGAAGGAGCTGACCGAGACCCTCGGCTACCCCGAGGTGGCCACTCCGGAGCCGGGTGACCCGCTGGTGGTCAGCGATCTCCGCGCCGAGCCACAGCCGGTTCATTCGCGGCTTGCCGGTTCACGGTAGCTCGGTGATCGGGTTCGGGGTAGAGTAATTCTCGAACGTGTTTGAAAATAGGGACGGGAGAGCGATGAGTGCGACCCACTCCGTTGAGGCAGGAGAGCAGTCCACGCCGTCATCGGGAGGCACTCCCACGGCACGGCATCCGGCGAACGCGGGGCCGTTGCTGCGCCCTCATGCCCCGAGTTTCGCGGTCGTCATGGTCCTGCAGGTCATCGGCGCCGTCGCCGGGCTGGCGCCGCTGTTCGCGGTGATCGAGCTGGGGCGTGCCCTGCTGTCACCCGGCCCGGTCGACTCCGATCGGGTATGGACCTTCGTGATCCTCGGCGCGGTCGGTCTGTTCGTCCGACTGGTGTTCAGCGGCGCGTCGTCAGGGCTCGGCCACGTCCTCGACGGCAAGGTGCAGTTGTCGCTGCGCCGGGCTCTGGCCCGCAGCCTCGGGCAGGCGCCGATCGGCTGGCTGTCCCGCCGCCGCAGCGGCGAGCTGGCCAAGGTGGTCGGTGACGACGTCGCCGCCGTGCACCCGTTCGTCGCCCACGCACCCGGCGAGCTGGTCTCCGCCTTCGTCGTGCCGTTGGTTTCGCTCGTCTACCTGCTGACCGTCGACTGGCGGCTCACCCTGATCACCCTGATTCCCGTGGTGCTGGCCATCGCGCACGTCCCACTGCTGATGACTCCGGCGCGTACCCGCGAGCAGCAGAACTTCGACGCGGCGATGGGCCGCATCGCCACCTCCGTCGTCGAGTTCGTACAGGGCATCGCCGTGGTCAAGGCGTTCGGCGGCTCCGAGCGTGCCCACCGCAAGTTCCTCACCGCCGCCGACGAGTTCGTCGACATCTTCACCCGCTGGGTACGCGGCGTCTCCGCCGTCGCCGCCGGCATGCAGTTGGCGCTGTCGCCGCCCTTCGTGCTGCTGGTGGTGCTGATCGGCGGCACGGTGCGGATCACCTCCGGCGACATGGCCCCGGTGGACCTGCTGCCCTTCCTGCTGCTCGGGTTGGGGCTGACCGCTCCGGTGGCGGCCCTCGGCCACGGCTTCGACGACATGCAGGCAGCCGGCCGTGCGGTGAGCCGCATCCGCGAGGTCCTCGGGGTGGGGGCGCTACCGCAACCCGCACGTCCGGCCACCCCGCAGGACAACCGAGTGGAGCTGCGGGACGTCCGGTTCAGCTACGACGACGACGGCCCCGAGGTGCTGCGCGGGATCGACCTGACCCTGGAACCGGGCACGCTCACCGCCGTGGTCGGACCGTCCGGCAGCGGAAAGTCCACGCTGGTGCAGCTGCTGCCCCGGTTCTTCGACCCGACGGACGGCTCGGTGCGGCTCGGCGGCGTCGACCTGCGCGACATCGACAGCAGGGAGCTCTACCGTCGAGTCTCCTTCGTCCTGCAGGACGTCCGGCTGCTGCGCGCGTCGGTCGCGGACAACATCGCGCTGGCGGTTCCACAAGCGACCACCGAGGATGTGACGCGTGCCGCCCGACTGGCGCACATCCACGACCGCGTCCTGGCGTTGCCCCGCGGCTACGAGACCGTGATCGGCGAGGAGGTCAAGCTCTCCGGCGGTGAGGCGCAACGCATCGCCATCGCGCGTGCCCTGGCCGCCGACACGCCCGTGCTGGTGCTGGACGAGGCGACCGCCTTCGCCGATCCGCAGACCGACCAGGCGGTACGGCAGACGCTGGCGACGCTGCGCGACCGGACCGTCCTGGTCATCGCCCACCGCCTGGAGACCATCGCCGACGCCGACCTTGTCGTGATGCTTGAGGACGGGGCGGTCGTCGAGCAGGGCAGGCCGAGCGACCTGCTCGCCCAGGATGGAAAGTTCGCCGCCTTCTGGCGGACCCAGCAGTCGGCGGTCGCCGACGACAGCGAAGCCCGCGGTGGTGTACTGCAAGGAGACCTTTCCCGATGATCAGTATGTTGTTGCGGGTGCTCGGCGACGAGTACGCCAAGCCGATGCGTCGTACGGTCGCTCTGATGACGGTGACCGCCGTGTTGGAGGGTCTGCTCTACGCGCTGCTGGTGCCCATGCTGCGGGCCCTGTTCGGGGACACCCCGTCGGATGCCTGGCCGTGGCTGATCGCGTTCGGGGCCTCCGTCGCGGTCTACGCGGTGCTGCGCTATGTCAGCGACCTGTCCGGCATGCGCGTCGGGACCACGATGCTCCGGGGCATGTACCACGGCCTCGGCGAACACCTGGCCCGGTTGCCCATCGGCTGGTACAACGCCGCCCGGGTGGGCGAGGTGTCGGTCATGGCCAGCCGCGGTCTGCTCGCGGCGATGGGCGTGTCGGCGCACCTGCTCGGGCCGTTCATCTCCGCCTGCGTGACGCCGCTGACGATCGTTGCGGTGATCACGGTGTTCAACTGGCAGCTCGGGCTGGCCGCGCTGGTGGCGGCGCCGCTCGTGGTGCTGACCCAGCGATGGACCGCGCGGTTGATGGCTGCCAACGACGCGGACAACGCCGCGCGCAACAACGAGGCCAGCGCCCGGGTCATCGAGTACCTCCAGGCCCAGCCGGTGCTGCGGGCCGGCGGCCGCAGTGGCGAGCGGTTCAGCCTGCTCGACGACGCGCTGCAGGGCGTGGAGCGGGCCTCCCGCCGCCAGACGATGTCGGTGCTGCCCGGCGCGGTGGGTCTGACCCTCATCGTGCAGGCGGTCTTCACCACCGTCCTGGTGCTGGGGACCTATCTCGCGCTCGGTAACGACCTCGGAGCCGCGGAGGTCCTGTCCATTCTCGTGCTCGCCGCCCGAAGTGCCGACCCGCTGCTGTCGCTGTCCGACATCGGGGGCAAGTTGCGCACCGCCCGTGCCGAGCTGGACCGGCTCGACCGGGTGCTGCGCACCGAGCCGCTTCCCGAACCGGACCAGCCGGTCCGGCCGCAGCGCTTCGATCTGGAGTTCGACGCGGTCACGTTCCGCCACGGCGATCGTACGGTGTTCGACGGCGTGTCGTTGTCAGTGCCGCAGGGGCAGCGGTTGGCCGTCGTCGGTCCGTCCGGCTCGGGCAAGAGCACGCTGCTCCAGCTGATCGCCCGTTTCTACGACGTAAAGTCGGGAGCGGTTCGGGTGGGCGGTGTCGACGTCCGACAGATCGACCCGGCCGTGTTGATGGCACAGATCGCCATCGTCTTCCAGGACGTCTACCTCTTCGACGGCACGATCGAGGAGAACGTGCGGCTCGGTCGCCCCGACGCCAGCGACGCCGAGGTGCGGGCGGCGGCGACCGCCGCGCGGCTGGACGAGGTCGTCGAGCGGCTGCCCGATGGATGGGCCGCGAATGTCGGCGAAGGCGGCGCGTCGCTGTCCGGCGGTGAGCGTCAGCGGGTCTCCGTCGCGCGGGCACTGCTGAAGGACGCCCCGATCGTGCTGCTCGACGAGGTGACCTCGGCGCTCGATCCGGTGAACGAGGCGGCCGTCCACGACGGCATCGAACGTCTGATGGCAGGTCGGACGGTCGTCATGGTCGCGCATCGGATGCGGACCGTCCAACGCGCCGACCGCGTGGTCTTCCTCGACGACGGGCAGTTCGTCGAGGACGGCAGCCACGACGAACTGCTGCGTCGCGGGGGTCGCTACGCCGACTTCTGGAGCCTGTCCGTGGTCTCCGGCACGAGCGAATGAGCTGTCGAGATGTCGTCCGGTGAGCTGGTCGCGGGGGCGTTACGCAGGCCCGCTCCCCGGCCCTACGCCCGTGCCCGCGTGGTGCTGTTTCCGCACGGCGGGGGCAGCGCGAGCTACTACCGCGCGTGGATCACATCAGCGCCCTGGGACGTCGAGTTCCTCGCCGTGCAGTATCCAGGTCGCGAGGACCGGTTCGCCGAACCGGTCCCCGTGGACATGCGCGGTCTGGTCGACACCGTCGCGGCCGACCTGCCGTTGGCGGGCCCGCCGACACCGACCGTCCTGTTCGGGCACAGCATGGGCGCGGTCGTCGCCTACGAGGTCGCCCGCCGTCTCACGGCGGCGGGCGAGCCGCCCGCGGCACTGGTGGTGTCCGGGCATCCCGCGCCGCACCTGGCCCGACCGGGTCAGGTGCATCTCGGCAGCGACGACGAGCTGATCGAGGAGTTGCGTCGCACCGAGGCGACCCATCTGGACATCCTCGACGACCCGGTGCTCATGCAGGCGTTCCTTCCGGTCATCCGGTCCGACTATCGCCTGAGCGAAACCTACCGGCCGTTGCCCGGCGTGCGGCTGCGGGCCCCGGTCACTGTGCTCTACGGCGACCGGGATCCAGAGGTCACCGCCGCCGAGGTGACGGGCTGGCAGGACGCCACCGACGGCTCGTGTGGGTCCCGCGTCTTCGCCGGCGGCCACTTCTATCTGGACGAGCACCGTGACGCGGTGGTCGAACTCCTCACGGCGCGCGCCCGCGCGATTTCCGCCACGTCGGCGGTGCCGTGGCCGTCCACCCCCTGACCCGGACCGACGAGCATCGCGCACGACATCGAGTGGAATGAGGGATGAAATGTGTGGTATTGCCGGGTGGGTGTCGTTCGACGCTGATCTGACGCGCCAGCGGGAGACGCTCGACGCGATGACCGAGACCATGGCGTGCCGGGGGCCGGATGACCGAGGGACGTTCGTGCGTACGCACGCCGCGCTGGGACACCGGCGCCTCGCGGTCATCGACCTGCCGGGCGGCGTGCAGCCGATGAGCGTGGGTACGCCGGCCGGTGAGGTCTCCCTGGTGTACTCGGGGGAGGTCTACAACTTCCGGGAGCTACGCGAACGACTCACGGCGCTCGGGCACACCTTCCGGACCGAGAGCGACACCGAGGTCGTGCTCCGCGGGTATCTGCAGTGGGCGGAGACCGTCGTGGACCACCTGGAGGGCATGTACGCCTTCGCGGTCTGGGACGAGCGTGACCAGAAGTTGCTCCTCGTGCGTGACCGGATGGGGATCAAGCCCCTGTTCTACTACCCGACGCCAGACGGCGTCCTGTTTGGTTCCGAGCCCAAGGCGATCCTGGCGAACCCGCTGGCGCCCAAGGTGGTGGACACCGACGGGCTGCGGGAACTGTTCGCCCAGACGAAGGCACCAGGTTGGGCGCTGTGGAAGGGCATGCACGAGGTACTGCCCGGCGCGTTGGTCACGGTGGACCGCGCGGGCATCCGGCAGCGCGCCTACTGGCGTCTGCGCGCGGTCGAGCACACCGACAGCCTCGACGACACCGTGGCGCGGATCCGCGACCTGCTCACCGACGTGATCGACCACCAGTTGATCTCGGACGTGCCGCAGTGCGTCCTGCTCTCCGGCGGCCTGGACTCCAGCGCGATCACCTCCATCGCCGCGCAGCGGCTCGGCTTGCGGGGCGAGCAGGTGCGCAGCTTCTCGGTGGACTTCGTCGGCCAGGAGGACAACTTCGTACCCGACGAGATGCGCGACACCCCGGATTCGCCGTTCGTACGCGACGTGGTGGCCCACGTCGGGTCGGCGCACCGGGACGTGGTGCTCGACCCTGCCGAGCTGTCCGACCCCGCCGTGCGGCGCGCTGCGGTGGCCGCCCGCGACATCCCGAACGGTTTCGGCGATCTCGACCTGTCGCTGTACCTGCTGTTCAAGGCGATCCGGCAGCACTCCACGGTGGCCCTGTCGGGGGAGGCGGCGGACGAGGTGTTCGCCGGGTATCCGTGGTTCCATCACGAGGCGGCGTTGAACGCCGGCACGTTCCCCTGGATGACCGTGATCCCGCCGCTGACCCTGCCGGGCCGCACCGACCACATCGAGCCGGGCCTGCGTGAGCGGCTCGACGTCGGCACCTACACGGCAGACCAGTACGCTGCGGCGCTCGCCGAGGTGGAGCACCTGGACGGGGAGTCCCCGGCCGAGCGACGCATGCGGATCGCCTGTCACCTGCACCTGACGCGGTTCGTGCGGTCCCTGCTCGACCGCAAGGACCGGCTGTCGATGGCGGTGGGGCTCGAGGTGCGGGTGCCATTCTGCGACCACCGTCTCGTCGAGTACGTCTACAACACGCCCTGGTCGATGAAGGTCTCCGACGGCCGGGAGAAGAGCCTGCTGCGTCGGGCCGCCGCCCACGTGCTGCCCCGGTCAGTGGTGGAGCGGGTCAAGAGCCCGTACCCGTCGACCCAGAACCCGGCGTACGCGGGAGCCCTTCAGCAGCAGGTGAAGGAATTGGTCGCCGACCGGGACGCGAAGGTGTTCTCGTTGATCGACCGGAACTGGGCCCAACAGGCCGTGGCGCAGGACCCGACGCGGATGCCGGTGGCCATGCGTGGTGCTCTGGAGCGGGTGCTCGACCTGCACACCTGGTTGGATCTGCACTCGCCTCAACTGCGGCTCTAGATACCTCGTATCCCGGGGCCGGACGGACGGGCTGTCTGCTGCGCGCCGGGCTGGGGCCGGAGGCGTGGCAAACGGGTGTGTCGCCGAGACGTGATCACGTCTCGGCGACATACCCGTGTGTGATGTTCACCGGCAACGGCCGGATGGGTGCGCACTCCCGCGGTGCCGGGTGTCGGCGGCCGGCATCAGTCGGACCCGGTGCCGCCGACACCCGCGCCGAAGGCCGACGTGCCTGGCCACGGTGCCGGTCAGGTCGCGCCATCAGGTTCGCAGCGCGGGGAACCAGCTCACGCTGAACTCCGTCGGAGCGCCGTAGGGCGGTATACACAGGGAGATGAACAGCTCCACCTGGCTCGGACCGACGCTGCCCCGCCGGTCTGGCCGCTTGGTGGCGGCCACGGGGGCGGCGTGCGCTCCGGTGCGCTGCGGCTCTATTGGGCTGTGCGCCGGCAACAGGCCGTCGATGATCGCTGCCAGCGCCCGTCGGTGGGTCTTTCGCGCGTTGAGTTCTGCCCACCGGTCGGCGATCGTCGCCAACCGTGGGTGCGTGTCGCCGGTCAGGCGGGCGATGACCTCGTCCTGTTGGGCAGTGCCGGCGCGATCGCGGCGGCGGGAGCTGGCCACCCGGATGATCAGGTTGCCGACGATGTAGGACCAGATCGTGCGGTAGACATGGTGTGCCTCGTCGGCGGAATGACCGTAGTCGATCGCGGCGTCCAGCATCTCCTCCACGATCCACAGCGCCGAGGGGCCGATCAGGCTGTCGCAGGTCAGCACTTCGACGATCCAGGGACGCTCGGCGAGGAGGTCGTAGAGCAGAACCGAAGCGGCGATGAGCCGTTCCCGGGGATCGGCGGGCAGGGCCGGCCGGGAGATGTCCCGGGCCTGCGTCTCCATCACCTGGATCAGCAGTTCGTCCTTGTCGCGAACGTGGTGGTAGAGCGCCATCGGGGCGCTGCCCAACTCGTTCGCCAGGCGGCGCATCGACAGCCGCTCCAGTCCCTCGTCCTGCAGGATCCGGGTCGCCGCGTCGATGATCGCTTCCAGAGACAGGCGTGGTGGTCGACCGACACGCCGGCTGCGGGGTACGTTTGGGGGCATCTTCCCATCCTTCAGATGCGGCACCATCCACATTGCAGGGCGGCCGCCGGGTCGCGGGAGCGGGCCCGGGCCGGACTTCCGGGGCCGGTGGGACGACCGTGTGCGGGCACGCGAGTCCGGCGACGGTGTGTTGTCCGGCCAGGGGCGGCGCACGACACGTGTGTTGTCGCGTGCCGCCCCTGGCCGTCGCCGAGTGAGCCACTCATGGCGTATCGGCCGTCGGTCAGACCGCCTTCTCCGGCACGTCGACCAGTTCGTGGTCGTCCTGCTCGGCCGGCGTCGTCGGGCTGACGCGGGGAAGCACCACGAGCGCGATGACGGCGGCGACGATCCAGAGCCCGGCACCAAGGGACAGGGCGAAGGCGTACCCGTCGCTGAGGGCGCTGGGCGTGCCCTCCTTGCCGGAGTACTCGAAGGCGGCGGTGCTGAGCGAGGCGAGCCCGAGCGCGGCACCGATCTGGCGGGAGCTGTTCAACAGGCTGGACGCCGTGCCGGTCTCGTGTTGGGCGACCCCGTGCGTGGCGGTGGAGACCATCGGCCCGAGGCAGAGCCCGAAGCCGACGCTGGCGATCACCGACGGGACGAGGACGTCGGCGAGGAACGAGCCATCGGAGTCGATCATGCCGAACCCGGCGAATCCGACCGCGCTCACCAGCGCACCCGCGATCATGAGGGTACGGGCGGGCACCTTGTAACCGAGCTTGATGGCGATGACGGAGCCGACGACCACGCCGATCGCCAGTGGCAGGAACTTCAGCCCGGTCTCCGCCGGGCTGGTGCCGAGCACCCGCTGCAGGTAGAGCGAGACGAAGTAGAAGGCCGAGGCCATGGTGGCGCCGAAGATGAGGTTGTACGTGTTGGCACCCGCGACCGAGCGGTTGGCCAACAGGCCGACCCGGACCAGTGGGTCGCGGGTGGTGGTCCGCTCGACATAGACGAACGCGGCGAGCAGCACGACGGCAGCCCCCAGGGTGCTGAGGGTGACCATCGAACTCCACGCGTACCGGTCCGTACGCACGATGCCGAGCACCAGCAGCGTCATGCCGCCGGTGGCGAGGAGGGCGCCCAGCACGTCCGGACGGCCTTCGGGCGCGACCGGCAGGTCCCTGGCGATGCCACGCCAGGTCAGGATCATGGCGAGCGTGGCCATCGGGGCGCTGACCCACATCACCCACTCCCAGCCGGCGTACTCGGTGAGCACGCCGCCGATCAGGACGCCGAGGGCGCCACCCGCGGCGTTCATCGCGGCCCACACGCCGAACGCCTTCACCCGGGCCTTGCCGCTGGGGAAGGTCGCGGTCAGCAACGCCAGCGCGGCGGGTGCCAGCATGGCGGCCCCGACGCCCTGTGCGACGCGTGCGGCCACCAGGTGCCCCGGCACGTCGGCGAAGCCGCCCGCGAGGGAGGCGATGCCGAACACGACCAGCCCGATGAGCAGGATGCGCTTGTGGCCGTACCGGTCGGCGATCTTGCCGCCGAGCAGGAGCAGCCCGCCGAAGGCCAGGGCGTAGGCGTGGATCACCCAGGTCAGGCCCAGTTCGCTGAAGCCGAGGCTCTCGGCGATCTCCGGGAGACCGAGGTTCACGACTGACAGGTCCAGCGAAACCATGAACTGCACGACGGCCACTGCGGCCAGGGTGAGCCCTGGCCGGGCACCCCGCTCGACTGCTGATTGTTCGTTGACTAATGCCTTGTTCGTCACCGCAAAACCGGTCCTCTGTCGTAGTGACGGGTAGCGTCGAGTTTTCGAACGCGTTCTGAAATTAGCATCGGCCGTGGTCGGCTGTCTAGCGCGTCACCTCGAAGCAACCCGGTTGGTGGAGGGGGCATGATGGGGCGGTGCCCCAAGTCAATGCGCCGCGACTCAAAGCAGGCAGACCGCCGACGACATCTCGCGCCCAGATCCTGGCCGTCGCGCGTGGCCTCATCGACCGCAATGGGTGGGAGAGGCTGACCATCCGCAAGCTGGCCGCCGAGATCGGCGTCGGGGCGACCACTCTTTACCATCACGTACAGGACAAAGAGGACCTACTCTTCCTCTTGATCAACGAGTACGGCGAGCAGGTCTCCCATCCTGGGCTGCCGGAGGAACCGCAGGAACGCGTCATCGCCGCTGCCGCCACGATCCACGACGCGCTCGCGGCGTGGCCGTGGGCCGCCGAGGTCCTCACCACCGACGGATTCATCGCCCGGCTCGGCGACTCGCCCCTGGGGTTGGTCGAGGCGGTGGTGGCCGGCGCCATCGACTACGGCTGCACCCCCGACCACGCCGTCTACGTCTTCCGCAGCATCTGGTACTACACGGTCGGGGAGATTCTCGTCCGATCGCACACCGCGCGCCGGGGCGGCGGCGACGGGGGGAACCACCGGGGCGCGTTCTTCGGCAACATCGACGCCGAGAAGCTGCCGCACCTCGCGGCGCTCGGTGACCGCTGGGCGGTGCTGGCCCCACGCGACACGTACGTCGACGGCCTCCGCGCCCTCGTCAACGGGCTGCTGGCTCAAGGGGCCCGGGTCGGGTCGTAGGCGTCGGGGGAGCCGCTACGGCCCTACCGGCCCGGCAGGCGTCCCGGGGAGGTACGCGAACGTGCCCTCCCCGGAGCGCCGACTGTGTCAGGCGACCGTGCAGGCCGCCCCGTTGAGCGTGAACGAGCTGGGCCTTGCGTTGTTGCCGGTGTGGGTGGCCTGGAAGCCGATCGTCAACGACCCGTTGGCGGGGATGGTGGCGTTGTACGAGACGTTTCGCGCCGTCACCTGCCCCGAGCTGGGGGAGTAGGTGGCGTTCCAGCCGCCGGTGATGTTCTGACCACCGGGCAGGGTGAACACCAGTGACCAGCCGTTGATCGCGCTGGTGCCGGTGTTGGTGATGGTGAGGTTCTCGGTGAGCCCGTTGTTCCACGCGTTGACGTCGACGGCCACCCGGCAGGCGGCGGTGCCCGGCGGCGGGGTGGTCGGGGTCGGTGGCGGCGTGGTGGGGGTCGGCGGCGGCGTGGTGGGGGTCGGCGGCGGCGTGGTGGGGGTCGGTGGCGGCGTCGTCGGGGTCGGCGGCGGCGTGGTGGGGTTCGGGTTGGTCAGGCCGAAGAACTGGACGGCGGCCGCGGCCATGCCGCCGGAGGGCAGGCTGTGACCGGCGCCCTGGATGCTGTACGCCTCGACCAGGACGGTGCCGCTGGCGTCGGCGAACCGGCGGCGGTTCCAGTTGGCCTGCGGCGTGTCGGTCGAGGTGGGCGTCTGGCTGAGCCCGAACACGTTGGTCCACTGCTCGACGGCTTCCTGCAACAGTGAGAACGGCACGAGCGTGTCGTTGGTGCCGTGCCACAGCTGCACCCGGGGACGCGGACCGGAGTAACCGGGATAGGCCTGACGTACCGCGTCACCCCACTGCTGCGGGGTCCGGTTCATGTTGCCGCCGGTGCACTGGCTGCTGCCGGGCGGGTAGTCCGCCGCGTTGGCGAAGCAGTTGAACGGCACCCCCATGAATGCCGCGCCGGCCTTGAACACGTCGGGGTAGAGGGCCAGCATGTGGTTGGTCATCATGCCGCCGGACGAACTGCCCGTCGCGTAGACCCGGTCGGGGTCGGCGCTGTACTGCTGTTGCGCGTAGCGGACCATCGACATGATGGAGACCGGGTCGCTGCCGCCGCCGCGGCGCTTGGCGGCGTCCGACCAGACGTCGAAGCAGTTGCCGAACCCGGCCTGCTGGGTTGCGGAGGGATAGATCACGATGAAGCCGTACCGGTCGGCCTGGCTGGCGAACTCGCTGCCGGAGTAGAAGCCGGGGCCGGATCCGCCGCAGCCGTGCATGGCCACCACCGTCGCCGGCCTGGCCGGACGGTTGTCCGGCACGTAGATGTGCATGCGCATCCGGCCGGGGTTGTCACCGAAGTTGGTCACCTCGGTCAGTGAGGCCGCGTACGCGGGACTGAACGTGGGGGCCACCAGCCCGGCCGCGACCAGCGACACGGCCAAGCCGAGCAGTAATTTCCTTCTGATTTTCACGGACGACTCCTTCGAACGCCTGGGTGCAGGCTGGGTTCGGTGTGCGCTTGTACTCGCGGGTGCGCCCAACTCCCCGCAGTGATCACGGCGTGTCCACCACGTCTGGCTTGCCCTGCCCGGCTCCGTGTGGCGTCGTGTAGCAGATATTGTTCTCCTGGTCCCAGCAAGTGTCAATTGACATGCCTCGATCAAGAGGGTCGTCGTGCCGGCCGGGCGGACGGACCGACTCATCGGCGTCCATCTACAGTCGATATCCCGTCCCCCGATCGAGCCGGAGCGCCTGTGACTAGCCCGTTCCACATCGAGGAGATCTACTCCGACGACGGGAGCACCTCGCTCCGGATGCCGCGGCGTCAGGTGGGCAACTCGCCCCAGGGCTTCGCGATGACCCTGCTGGCGGACTACACCCTGCGGACCCGCGCCGCGCTGCCCTCCGCCGCCATCGTCGCGCTGCTCACCGAGTCCGGGGTGACCACCGCCGGTGCCCGTACCGCGATCAGCCGGCTGGCCCGCCGTGGGGTGCTCGAAGGCAGTCGGCACGGACGCCGCAGCTCGTACCGGCTCAGCCGGGCGGCCGCCGCCAACCTGTCCAGCGGCGGCAACTGGATCCTCACCTCGACCACCGTCGCCGGCCCGTGGGACGGGTGCTGGACGATCGTTGCCTTCTCGCTGCCACAGGATCGCAGCGCCCAACGGCGGGCGCTGCGCAGCCAACTCCGGTGGCTCGGGTACGCGCCGCTGTACGACGGCCTGTGGATCTCGCCGTACGAGCTGACGCCGCGGGCGCGGGCCCAGCTCGAACAGTTGACCCTCGGCACCGTCACGGTGTTTCGTGGCCGGCAGAACGTGCTGGGGTCGATCAGCGACCGTGCGCCCATCGAGGCCTGGGACATCGACGCGATCACCCGGCACTACGCGGAGTTCCTGGACCGATGGACATCCCTGCTGCCGCTGGTCAGCTCGGGGCAGGTCGACGGCGCCACGGCGGTCCGAGCGCGTACCGAGGTGATGGACACGTTCCGCCGCTTTCCCACCCTCGACCCGCAGCTACCGGTGGAACTGCTGCCGGCCGGTTGGCTCAGGCAGCCGGCCCGGGAGCTGTTCGCGGCCGTGTACGACGGTCTCGCGCAACCCGCCGAGCAGCACGTCCGAGCGGTAGTCGGGCGGTTCACCGACAGCGCGCTACTCGGTATCCGGGCCCACACCACCGCCGACCTGATCGCCGGAGTGCGCGATGACGCCGGGGTCAGCCCGGTTGGGGCCGGGCGAGCCGGCGATTGGCGGCGCCCGGACCTGACCGTCCACTGCGACGAGTTGACCGCCCGCGCCCCGGCAGAGCTGCGCTGACGACCCGGTGTCCAGGACCTGACCGGCGAGCCGGCGGACGTCGCGCGCTACGGCTCATGCCGCCGCGATGGGCGGCAGCGTCGCGGTGACCGACCGCACCGAGCGGCCGTCGCCGACGAGAACCACATCCGGCTGGTACGTCAGGTCGGGATGCGGCACCGGCTCCATGCCGTAGCGCAAGGCGGGCTGCGTCCGCACGGGGGCGGCACGTACACTCCCGGCAGTTGGCCGCGCTCGGTTCGCGGCCCCGGCGTTCGAGGCGGTGGAGATGGAACGGGTGCTCGGCACCGTCCGCCGCTCGCGCCTGCGACGACGATAGTCGTCCCGCTCACCGCGCGATCCTTCCGCCGTGCCCGCACCCGCCGTGCGGCCGGCACGCCCCGTGACGATCCCGTTCGTCCCATCCAGGGAGTTCCCGTGACCGTGCCCTCACTGGCCTCGTCGTTGTCCGACTCCGTCACCGTCGTCGCGGCCCGCCTGGGAATGGCGGATCTCGCCCCGCAGATCCGCCGCTCCGAGCACGCCGACTTCCAAGCCGACGGGGTGCTGGCGGCGGCGCGGACACTGCGCCGCAACCCACGGCAGGTCGCGGCGGACGTGGTCGCCGGCCTACCCGCCGACGGTCTGCTGGCCAACGCGGGGGTGGCCGGGCCGGGCTTCGTCAACCTCGAGCTGACCGACCGGGCGCTGCTGGCGCAGCTCGCCTGCCGGTTGGGCCATGACCGGCTCGGTGTCGGCATCCCCGAGGCCGGCGTCACCACGGTGGTCGACTACTCGCAGCCGAACATCGCCAAGGAGATGCACGTGGGGCACCTGCGCTCCACCATCATCGGCGACGCGCTGGTACGCATCCTGGAACACCTTGGCGGCACCGTGGTGCGGCGCAACCACATCGGCGACTGGGGAACCCAGTTCGGCATGCTCATCCAGTACCTGGTTGAGCACCCCGACCCACCGGTACCCGACGACGCCGGCACCATGGGCCGCCTGGCCACGCTCTACCGGCGGGCTCGGGCGCAGTTCGACACCGACCCCACGTTCGTCGACCGGGCCCGGCGGCGGGTGGTGGCGTTGCAGGCCGGCGACCCGAGCACCGTGGCCGCCTGGCGGGACATCGTCGCCGAGTCGACCCGCTACTTCACCCACGTCTACGACCGGCTTGGCGTGCGGCTGACCGACGCCGACGCGGTGGGGGAGAGCGCCTACAACGCCGCCCTGCCCGAGGTTGCCGACGAGCTCGAACGCCGGGGGGTCGCGGTGACCAGCGACGGCGCGCTCTGCGTCTTCTTCGACGACCTCCGGGGCCCGGACGGCGAGCCGACGCCGCTGATCGTACGCAAGCGCGACGGCGGCTTCGGCTACGCCGCGACCGACCTGGCCGCGCTGCGGCAACGCGTCGTCGAACTGCACGCCGACCGGCTGCTGTACGTGGTCGACGCGCGGCAGGCCCTGCACTTCCGGATGGTCTTCGAAGCCGCCCGGCGGGCCGGCTGGCTACCGTCGGCCGTGCCCGCTGTCCACGTCGCCTTCGGTACCGTCCTCGGTCCGGACGGGCGGCCGTTCAAGACCCGGACCGGCGACACCGTCCGCCTGGTCGACCTGCTCACCGAGGCGGTCGACCGGGCCCGGGAGGTGGTCGCGGCGAAGAACCCCGGCCTGACCGGGGCCGCCCTGGACGAGCGGGCGCGGCAGGTCGGCATCGGCGCGGTGAAGTACGCCGACCTGGCGACCAACCGGACCCGCGACTACACCTACGAGCCACGGCGGATGCTGGCGCTGGCCGGCAACACCGGCGTCTACCTCCAGTACGCGCACGCCCGCATCCGGTCCATCCTGGCCCGGGCCGGCGGCGCCGACACCACAGTCGACGTGACGGCGGCGCTGGAACCGGCGGAGCGGGCGCTGATCCTCGACCTCGACGCGTTCGCCGACACCCTCGCCGAGGTGGTCGCCGGTCACGAGCCGCACCGCCTCTGCGGCTACCTGTACCGGCTGGCGCAGACCTTCACCGCGTTCTACGAGCGCTGCCCCGTGCTGCGCGCCACCGGCTCGCAGCGCGCCAACCGCCTGGCCCTGTGCCACCTGACGGGCGACACCCTCCGCACCGGCCTGCACCTGCTCGGCATCCCCACCCCCGACCATCTGTAACCGCCGCGTCCTACCCGTTCGCGGAGCCGGTCCTGCGGACCAGCATGTACCCGTGCGGGGGTTCCGCGTCTTCGGGTGGGGTGCTGCCCTGGAAGACCAGGTCGAATCCGGCGGCGGTGAAGCGGTCCTGCATCTCCCGGGCAGAGAGCCAGTACCGATCGAAGTCGACGCCGAGACTGCCGACGCGGCTACCGGGACCGTTACGGTGCCCTGTTCCGTCGCCGTGTTTGAACGCCGCCACCAGGTAGCCGCCCGGCCGCACGACCCGGGCCAGCTCCGCGAACGCCCGTACCCGGGCCTCCGGCGCCAGGAAGATCAACGAGTACCAGCACACCACCCCGGCCAGCGACGCGTCACCGAACGGCAGCTCCCGCAGATCGGCGACCTCGTACCCGAAACCCGGATGCTCCCGCCGCGCCACCTCCACCATCCCCGGCGACAGATCCACCCCGCGCGGCGACAGACCACGGCCCGCGAGGTGCGGGAGAAGCCGCCCGGTGCCGCAGCCCACGTCCGCGACCTCCACACCCACGGCCAGGGTCAGCTCGGCGAACAGGTCGAGCATCGCCCGCTCGACCGGCATGCTCTCGACCATGTTCTCCGCGTACCACTCCGACAGCACGTCGTGCGCGTCCCGCAGTTCCTCGGTGCTGGCGTCCATCCCCGCTGCCCTCCCCGTCCCCGGCCGCCGCCGCAGGGGCGAACCTACCTCAGTACGCCGAGCTGAGTTCGGAAGAGGGTCCACCTCGCCAGCCCCCGACCAGGTGCCCGGTCGGGCGTCCGCGATTCTCGAGTACGTGCATCACTGCGCCGTCGGGGTCGGGTGGTCGGTGGGATAGATGCCGATCGCGAACCCGTACATGGTCTCGCCGGACCTCGGCATCCGGTCGAACTCATCAACCAGTTCCGCCATCCGGTCCCAGCAGTGAGCGGCCTGATCCTCCGAGATGCGCGCATGCCGGACGAAGCCCCAGAGCTTTCCCTGCTCGAACGCCTTCGCCGACTCGCGTGCAGCCACCCCGAAGTCGTTGAAGTCGCCCGGCATCTGTTCGCCGGCGGGTGATGGCTCTGCTGCCACGTGGAACATGCGTGCGGTGCGCCCGTAGAAGCGCTCCTCGATCGCCCGCACCTTCCGCGTGCGCACCACCTGGAGCAGGCCGTTCCGGGTGAGCACGTCCACGTGGTGCGCGACTGTGCTCTTGGGGCGCTTGACTGCCTCCGCCAACTCGGTCACGGTCGCGGACCGCTCGTGGAGGAACTGCAGGATCATCGTGCGGAGCGGGTGGCTGATCGCCTTCACCTGGTCCGGTCTGGTCAGCGCAATCCGATCGACCAGCTCGTAGTCCGGGGGGTTGTCGACCATGGCACAACAAACTAGCGTCACGGAACGTTCCACAAGTTTCGACCGTTCGCGAGGGAGTTCGACGGCGTGACCGAGGTGTTGCTCTACCACCACATCCAAGGCCTGACCGACGGGGTCCGGAGCTTCGCCGACAGCCTGCGACAGGCCGGGCACACCGTGCACACGCCGGACCTGTTCGACGGCCGCACGTTCGGCAGCATCGAGGAGGGCTTCGAATTCGCTCGGCAGTTGGGGCTCGACGCGATTCGGGAGCGCGGTGCCGCCGCAGCCGACGAACTCGGCCCCGGGCTCGTCTACGCCGGATTCTCCTTCGGTGTGACGATCGCCCAGCGGCTCGCGCAGACGCGGCCCGGCGCCCGCGGGGCGCTCCTCATAAATTCCTGCCTCCCGGTCGCGGAGTTCGGAGAGACCTGGCCCGAGGGCGTGCCGGTGCAGATTCACGGCAAGGAGGGCGACAAGTTCTTCGACGAGGACCTGTCGGCCGCACGCGAGCTCGCCGGCTCCGCGGCGGCCGCCGAGCTATTCGTCTATCCCGGCGACCAGCACCTTTTCGCCGACTCCTCGCTCGATGCGTACGACCCGGAGGCGTCCGCGCTGCTGATGGAGCGGGTGCGGGCATTTCTCGCCTCCGTCTGACCATCACCGCCCAACGGATATGGGTGAGATCCGGTCAATCCGGATGACGGCTCATCGGCGACGACGGCGTACACCGTCCGGTCGGCCCGCAGGCCCGAGGCGATCACGTCCCAGTCGCGTGCGGTCTTGCCGGTGGCATGGAGCAGCATGATGGGCGTCTTGTCCTCGTCAACGGCCTGCCACAACCGCAGCGCGAGGTGCAGATCCCCGATCGCGATGTCCATCAGCTCCGGCACTGCCTGAGCCTGTCCCACCGTCGCCTGCGAACTCAACACGTTCCGCTGTGGGCAGACCCCGATGCGTCCGGCAGCGGCCCCGGCCATCGGTCATCGCGCTCGCGGTGCCGACCTCGGCGAGCCAGCCGAGCAGGCGTGTGCGGGCTTGGTCGAGCTTGCGTGACCCGTGCGCCGCCGGCCGCGTTCCGTCTGCCAGGCGCCGCGCAGGGGCATGACCAGCGCCAAGTCCGGGCGGTGTGCGCGCCTGAGGGCATAGGTGTCCTCCGGTTGGGATTCGGCGCCCGGCTCGAGGTGGGAGGCGTCACGACCGATGGCCGCATCGAGGTCGTGATCCGCGGCAACGACGAGTACAAACTCGCTGGCGAGATTGCCGGCCTGGTCGACTGGATCGAGGTGACCGGCCCTGCGGGTGTGCGAGACCACCTGGCTTTGATCGGCGACGCGCTCGTCGAGCGATACGGCTCAGGTCGGCGCGCTTCGCAGCCTTCCCGCGGCATGCCGACGCCGACGTCTTGACGGGCGTCGATTCGAGGCGGAGACTGCGTAACACCCCCGAAACAGTGAGCAGGGCCGTCCGGGCGCGGGTGATGTTAGCGCTAACGTCGGCCGGGCCGGACGCATGGGAGAGCCGCATGTCCAGAGTCCTGACCAGGGCAAGCGCCCTGATCGCCGCCCTGTGTCTGCTGTTGCTGCCGGCGGCGCAGGCACCGCGTGCCGAGGCCGCCGCCCTCGACCCGTTCACCGGCTACCTGATGGCGCACTTCACCGGCGAGTCGACCACCGGCGAGCAGGTCTACTTCGCGCACAGTCGGGACGGGCTGACCTGGCGCGACCTGAACAACGGCGCACCCGTGCTGCTGTCCACGACCGGCACCCGGGGGGTGCGCGATCCCTCCATCGTCCGATCGCCCTCCGGCGACCGGTACTGGATCGTCGCCACCGATTTGCGAATCGCCAGCGGCACCTCGTGGAGCGACGCGGCGAACCGGGGCAGCAGGTCGCTTGTGGTGTGGGAGTCCCGCGACCTGGTGAACTGGTCCGCCCCCTGGCTGATCAACGTCGCCGGTGCGATCCCGGGCGCCGGCAACGCCTGGGCGCCGGAGGCCATCTACAACGCGGCGACCGGCGACTACGTCGTCTACTGGGCGACGAACTCCCTGCGCGACGGCGTGACCAAACACCGCATCTGGTACGTGCGGACCAGTGACTTCCGCAGCTTCACCGCTCCCCAGCTCTACATCGAGCGGCCCGGCGGCGGCCAGGGCATCATCGACACCCAGATCGTCGAGGTACCCGGGTCGATCGGCGGCTACCGCTACTACCGGGCCTCGGCCGACGGGCACATCACCATCGAGGGCAGCAACTCGATCCTCGGCTCGTGGACGATGCTGGGCAACCTCTCCCACCTCGGCATCTCGAACGGCACCGGCGGCGGTAACGTGGTCGAAGGGCCGATGTGGATGCAGTTCAACGGTCGTAACGAGTGGGCGCTCTGGCTCGACCAGTACGCCACCGGGCGGGGCTACCTGCCGGTCACCTCCAGCAACCTGGGCAGTGTCACCAACTTCCGGACCCGGACGGACTACCAGTTGGGTGCCAGCCGTAAACGGCACGGCTCGATCCTGAACCTGACCGCCGCCGAGGAGAGCGCGGTGCTGGGGCGCTGGGGCGCGACCACGCCGGCCAACCGGATCCAGGCGTACACCCACCAGGACCGGTACGTGCGGCACGCCAACTACGACGTACGCATCGACGCCAACGTCAGCCCGGCGCAGGACGCCCAGTTCCGGGTCGTGCCGGGGCTGGCCGACGCCGCCAGCGTGTCATTCGAATCGGTCAACTACCCCGGCCACTACCTGCGGCACTACGGCTTCGACTTCGTGCTTGCGGCCAACGACGGCAGCGCGGTCTTCGCCGCGGACGCCACCTTCCGGCAGGTTGCCGGCCTGGGCAACTCGTCCTGGTCGTCGTTCCGCTCGTACAACTACCCCGACCGCTACGTCCGGCACTCCAACTACCAGCTGCGACTCGACCCGATCAATGACGCCCAGGCGCGCGCCGACGCCACGTTCCGCCTCACCTCGTAGCCATTCCTGGTCTTCAGCGGCGGCAGCTTCTCGGAGAACATCACGTTCCTGCTGAGCGACTTCTTCGCCCACGCACCCAGACCGGTGCCGGCGAAGAACTTCGGGTGGTCGATGGAGCAGCTGGACGACCTGGCTCAGCGGGAGAGGTACGCACCGTCGGCATCACGTCTTCGCCGCCTCGGCGGCCGCCCGCACCTTCGACTTCCAGGCCGGCGATGTCGGCTACGTGCCGTTCGCGTACGGGCACCACATCGAGAACATCGGCGACGAGCCGCTGGTCTTCGCCGTCCCGTGCCGAACACATCGTACCATTGCGCAAGATCGTGGACCGAGCAGCGGGGAGGGGTCATGAGCAAAGGGATATATGTGCAGGAATTGCCAGGTATTGGCAAGCGGTACGACGTCGACCTGGGCAGCAACACCCAACGGATCTCGGTGGTGGTACGCCGGGACGGCAACCGTGACCTGTACGTCTTCGCCGCCGGCAAGGACGAACCGGTTGCCGTGATCGAAATGTCGGAGGAGCAGGCGCGTAAGGTGGGCGCCCTGCTGGCCGGCACGTACTTCTCCGAGTAGTCGTCTCGCGTCGTACTCCCTGTTCAGTCCGCTCCAGGAGTCCTCACCGTGCATGCTGATCTCGTGGGCTTCGGGGCCCTCGTACTGATCGCGGGCCTGCTGGCCCGCGCGGGTCGCCGGATCAACCTGCCCACCGTGCCGTTCTTCATGCTCGCGGGCATCCTGCTCGGGCCCGGTACTCCCGGGCCGGTGCTGATCGCTCATCCCGAGGACCTGAGCCTGCTCGCCTCCCTCGGCCTGGTGCTGCTGCTGTTTCATCTGGGCGTCGAGTTCCCGGTGGACCAGGTGCTCGGCAGCGGCAAGCGGCTGTTCGTCGCCGCCGGCTCGTACATCGGCCTCAACGTCGGTGCCGGCCTGGTCTTCGGCTTCGCCCTCGGTTGGGGTGGCTACGAGGCGTTCGTGATCGCCGGTGCGCTCGGCATCTCCTCCTCGGCGATCGTGACGAAGCTGCTCATCGAGTTCCGGCGGCTGGCGAACGCGGAGACGCCTGTCATCCTCGGCATCATCGTGATCGAGGACCTGTTCCTCGCGCTGTATCTGGCGCTGCTGTCGCCGCTGCTGTCCGGTGCCGGTTCCGCCGGAGAACTGGTGCTGCGCATCGGCCTGAGCTTCACCTACCTGGCGGTGCTCTTTGCCGTCGCCCGCTTCGGCGCCCGCCTGGTCGGCAAGGTCATCGACAGCAACGAGGACGAACTGTTGGCCATCCTGATGGTCGGACTGGTCGTGCTCGTGGCCGGGGTGTCGGCCGAGATCGGCGTCTCCGACGCGATCGGCGCTCTGATGATCGGTCTCGTGGTGGCCCGTACCCCTCTCCGGGAACGGGTGGAACGTCTGGTGCTGCCGCTGCGCGACGTCTTCGCGGCGGTCTTCTTCCTGGTGTTCGGGCTGAGCATCGACGTCGGCGACTTCGGCTCGGTGGCGCTGCCGGTGTTGTTGGCGGTACTGATGACCGTCGTCACCAACGTGGTGGCCGGCCTGATCGCCGGTCGGCTGTTCGGGCTCAACCAGCGCGGAGCCGCGAATGTCGGCCTGACAGTGCTGGGCCGCGGCGAGTTCTCGTTGATCCTGGCCACGCTCGCCATCGCCGCCGGCCTCGACGGCCGGCTCGGTCCGTTCGTCGCCCTGTACGTGCTGATCCTGGCCGTGGTGAGTCCGCTGCTCGCGGCGAACTCGCGCTACCTGGCCCGGGTCATCCCGGACCGGCTGCTGCACGCCAGTTGGCGGTACGTGCGTGAGGAGACCATCAGCACCGCCTGCACCCACTTCGACCGGATCCACATCACCGAGTCCGACGCGGACGCGTGCCCGCAGTGTGTGGAGAGCGGCGACGACTGGGTGCAGTTGCGGATGTGTCTGACCTGCGGCGCGGTGGGCTGTTGCAGCGACTCGGTCAACAACCACGCGGAGGGGCACTACCGGCAGACCGGCCATCCGTTGATCCGGTCGCTGGAGGAGGGCGAGGACTGGCGGTACTGCTACATCGACGGTGCCCTGATCCGTGAGCCGATGGGTGCCACCCGGGAGTGACGCCCGTGCCGTCGGCTGCTGTCCGCCTCAGTCGAGGCGGTACACCAGCGCGCCGGCTATCTCCTCGCGGGTGATGCCGAGGCCGTCGACCGGTCGGGCGGGCAGGCCGTCCCAGGGGGTTCCGGCGAGCCGATCCGGCAGGACGACCACCGACCGGATGCCGACCTGCCGCAGAAGCGCGATGCTGACCGGGTCGGGAAACTCGGTGGTCACCGCACGGATCTTTTGTTGACTGGCCGGCAGGAAGGTCACCGAACCGTTGGCGACGCGGGGAAATCCGTCGGTGGTCCAGAGCATGATGTCGGATTCGGCCACCCCGTTGCTGGGCAGGACCAGTATCGGTTCGGTCGCCGCCCGCAGCGCCGGCGGGGCGGTCGGCACGGTGGGGTGCGGCGTCCGGTTGACGCCCTCGACCAGGACCAGCAGCAGGGGCAGCAGGAGCACGACCCCGCTCACCGACCTCGGCCACCCGAGCCTGGGGCGCATCCGTCCGAACTCGCTTATCGCTCCTGCTGCCAGAATGGCGAGCAGCAGGCTGGTCCACATCATCAGCCGCCCCGGGGTCCGTAGCGCGTCCCATCCGGGCAGCAGCCGCGACAAGGTCAGGTATCCCGGGTCGCCCTGACCGACGAGGTTGGTGCCGAGTCCGAGCGCGCCGCTGACCAGCACGCCGAGCCCGAGCAGGACGCGGTGGCGCACCCGGAACGTCGAGTAGCTCAGCCCGGCCACGGCCAGCACGATCAACGTGACGCCGGGCAGCAGCGCCATCTCCGGCGGCCAGGACAGCTGGGCGCGGGCGGCCGCGAAGTGCTCACCCCACAGCCACGAGTCCGCGGGCGCGACGAAGTATCCCTGCAGGGGTGGGGAGAACATCTCCGTCCAGGTCAGATCCCGGTGCGCCTCCGGGTTCAGCTCCACCACCCGCAGGAAGGTGATCCCCAACCAGATGCACACACCTCCGAAGGCGATCCCACCGAAAAGGTTGGCCAGCACCACCCGGCGACCCAGCAACCAGGTGCCGGTCCGCCAGCGGGCCCAGCCGACCGCCACGAGAACGACCAGCATGGTGCCGGCCAGGAAGTACGCGAGCGGCAGGCCGATCGCCAGGCCCAGGGTCAGCTGCCAGGCGGCGACCAGCCAGCCGGCCAGGATCCATCCGGGGCGGTGCAGCGCCGGTCGGTGACCGCCGCGCAGGGACCAGCCGTGGCCGCGAGCCAGCATCGCCAGGCACAGTGCGACGCCGCCGATGGAGAGGATGTTCAGATGCCCGCTGTGCGCGAGCCGCCACGGCGCGAAGGCCCAGGCGACGCCGGCCACGGCCGCCGCCGTCCGGACACCACCCAGTTGGCGCACCAGGGCGTACGCCCCGAGGCAAGCGAGTGCGTGGGCGAACACGTAGAGCAGGTTGTAGCGGAAGATGGCCGCCGCCACGCCGTGGCCGAACAGACCGGCCGGCGCGTAGCCGAGCACGATGTCGGTGTAGGCGTACGTGTAGAGGTCTGGGAAGAACGTATTGGAGTGCCAGAGGTCGAGGGGGTCGGTGACCAGCGCATGCCCGACCCAGGCGACCTGCCACGCCTGCAGTGGGGGATCGCCGATGTCGCCCGGGATGGTCGTCCACGGCTGCTTGAGCGTCGGCCAGGTGAGGACAACCGCCACGACCACGCTGGCGACAGTCGCCACCGTCCATTCGTGACGCAGCACCCGCGAGGCCACCCGAGCGGCCCCCGCCAGCCGGCCCTGTCCGTCGCGAGGCTGGACTTCCGCTGCCGCCCGTTCCGGTTCGGCTTGCTGAAGATCAGCGGATTGGGTCCCGAGTAGCCTCCGGCGTATTGCCTGCACGTATCCTCCACTCGATGGCCGGCGCCAACGTCATAGCGTCGCATCGATCAGAGGATAAAAGCCATCATTGATTATTACCGAAACTTCCAGGCGGGCATCGCGGCCGCCAATCCCGATTAGTGGGAAACGGGTAAAAGAGCTAATTATAAATATATCAAGTAAAACCGAAGGTCACTCAAACACCAACGACGGCTCGGTGGCTGTTTCGGCAGGTCAGCTGCGGTTGAGGCGTCGGTACACCGGGGCTAGCCGCCGGTGCAGCTGCCGGTAGACGTCGAAGACCCCGTCGTAGCCGGACCGGTGCGCCAAATCGGGCGTGAAGACCCGGTCGGTACGCATCAGGCCCGGGATGTCGGCGAAGGTGAGCTGCCCGGTGCCGATTCCGCCGATCCAACCCGCCCCCCGGGCGTTGACCGCGAGCGGCTGGGCGTCGCGGCGGATCTCCACGCCGAGCACGTCGGCGAAGATCTGACACCAGGAGTCCGACAGCGCCCCGCCGCCGGTGATGGCCATCGAGGTGACCGGTGCGTCGAGGAACCGGTTCACCGCGCCGAGCAGCCAACGGGTGTTGAACGCGACCCCCTCGAAGACGGCCCGCAGCAGGTCGGAGCGGTTGGTGTCGAGGGAGATGTTGAAGAATCCGGCGCGCAGGTTCGCGTCGTCCACCGGGGCACGTTCGCCGTACAGCCAGGGGGTGTAGAGCACCCCGTTCGAGCCCGGCGGCACTGTCGGAATGATGGTGTCGAAGGCGTCGAAGAGGGTGCCCTCGTCGCGGCTGAGGTGACCGGCGCTGAGCAGTGGGTCGTCGTACTCGACGATCTTGTCCCGCAGCCAGGTCAGGTTGGCGCCGGCGGTGGCCTGGAGGGCGGTCATCAGGTAGCGGTCGCCGATCGCGCAGGGCACCGAGGCGATGCCGGCGGCGACGTCGGTCTTCTTCCGGGGCACGTGGGCCGCGATCCAGGAGGAGGTCCCGACGTACAGGTGCGGCTCGTTGTCGCCGGTGGTGCCGGCGCCGATCGCCGCGGCGGTGTTGTCGATCGCACCGGCGACCACCCGCACCGTCGCGGGCAGACCCAGGTGCGTGGCGGCGGCCGGTGTGAGCGTGCCGATCACCTCGGTGCAGGCGACGATCGGTGGCAGTTTGTCCGCGTCGATGCCGCTGTCGGCGAGCAGGGCGGGGGAGTAGCGGATGTCGCCGGGACGCCGGTTGTCGGTCACCCACGAGGTCAGGATGGAGTCGACGGTGGCCACCGTGCGTCCGGTGAGCTTCAGGTTGATCCAGTCGAGCACGTTGAGGAACGTCGCCGTGCGCGCGTACACCTGTGGCAGGGTGTCGCGGACGAACAGCATGTGCGCGGCGGGGTCCTTGCCGGTCGGTGAGGGCATGCCCCCGGTGAGCCGCAGCCAGCGGGCGATCCGGCGCACCGACATCCCCTGGTAGGCGGGGAAGCCGCCGAACTGTCGTCGCAGGTGCGGCGCGCCACGCATGTCGAGCCAGCTGATGCACGCGGTCAGCGGTTCACCGGCGGTGTCCACCGCGATGGTCCCCTCGCCCTGGGTGGAGGCGCACAGCGTGGCGACCGCCCGCAGCTGCTCGGGATGGTCGCGTCCCAGGTCGGCGGCGACCTGCCCGAGCGCCGTCCACCAGGCGAGCGGATCCTGCTCCGCGCCGCCACCGGGCAGCACCCGCAGCGGGACCGGTCGCTCGGCCCAGCCGGTGACCGTGCCGTCGGCGGCGACCAGCGCGGCCTTCAGCGCCGAGGTGCCCAGGTCGATCGCGAAGACCTGCGGCGGGCTGGCGGCCACCGGCTCAGACCCCCTCGACCAGTGCGAAGACCTGATCGAACCGGGCGAGCGCGTCGTCGATGACCTCGTCGGTGTCGGCCATCGACGTGTACATCCGCGAGCCGGCCAGGGTGACGATGCCGTGTGCGGTGTAGGCGGCCCCCATCTGCTCCATCAGTCGCTTGCGGGTCTTGTTCTCCTTCAGCAGTTTCACCGGGTTGCGCATGTCCAACAGCATCACGCCGCTGCACTCCAGGTGCACGATGGACCCCTGGTTGTACGCCACGTACGGCAACCCGTAGGAGTCGATCAGCCGTTGCAGGCCGCCGGTCAGCCGGTCACCGGCCCGGCCGGCGATAACCGGTGCGTTGGTGCGGGCCATCT
The DNA here is from genome assembly GCF_057196645.1 of Micromonospora sp. ATLC16. Lineage (NCBI taxonomy): Bacteria > Bacillati > Actinomycetota > Actinomycetes > Micromonosporales > Micromonosporaceae > Micromonospora > Micromonospora sp. ATLC16. The sequence goes on along the minus strand of NZ_JBXUOW010000002.1, from coordinate 74,630 downwards.
CCTCGATGGCGAAGTAGCCGGCCGCGCAGGACAACGGGTTGGCCGACAGGGTGCCGCCGACCTGGATGTGCGCTCCGCTCTTGCCGTCCAGCCCGGATCCGAAGACCGCCATCACATCGGCCCGCCCGCCGACGCCGCCGGCCATCGGGTAGCCGCCGGAGACCGCCTTGCCCAACACGGTCAGGTCGGGGGTGACGCCGAAGTAGCCGGCCGCGCCGCCCAGCCCGAGCCGGAACCCGGTGACCACCTCGTCGAAGATCAGCAGCGCGCCGAACTCGTCGCACAGCTCCCGGACCCGGGCGTTGAAGTCGCGCGGCGCCGGCCGGGTACCGGACTCCGGGCCGACCGGCTCGACCACCACCGCCGCGGTGCCGCCGCGCAGCCGGTTCTCGATCAGCTTGCGCTTGAGCTGACCCAGGTAGTGCGGAAATGCCTCCCGGGTGCGGGCCGTCGCACCGAAGGGAATGCCCTTGGCGTTCATCCGGTAGGTGCCGGGCACCCGCAGCCCGTAGACCATCGTGTCCGACCAGCCGTGATAGGCGCCACCGACCTTGATCACCATCTTCTTGCCGGTGAAGGCGCGGGCACCCCGGACGGCCGCCATCACCGCCTCGGTGCCCGAGCCCAGCGACCGGTACATCTCCACGTGCGGCAGGAACCGGTGGATGATCTCGGCGAGCTTCAGCTCGTACTCGTGGAACAGCCCGGTCACCGGGCCGGAGTCCCGGACCACCTCGGCGACCCGCTCGTTGACCGGGCCGTAGTTGCTGCCCAGGATCGTCGGCCCGCCGGCCTGGAGGAAGTCGATGTACGTGTTGCCGTCCCGATCCACCAGGTAAGCGCCGTCGGCCTTGTCCATGGCGAGCGGGAACGGATAGTTGAACGCCAGGTTGTGCTGCACCCCGCCGGGGATGCGCCGCCGCGCCCGCTCGGTGATCTCCTTGCTGCCGCGGCACTTGGTGTCGAAGTAGTTCAGCACGTCGCGCATCGCGTCGTGGCGCAGCCCGCGTACCGGCTGGGTGGTCAGCGCCTTCAGCCGACGCATCACGTCGTCGACGTCGGGGTACTCGCTGATCGCGTACCCGAGCCGGGCCGACTCCGCGCCCGGGAGGCCGCCCGGCGGGCCGCCGGTCCTCCCGGTGCCGTCCGTCGCGTCCGGCGACGTGCCTGCGGTGCGGCTGGCGGCGACCTCGGTGGCCGCCGCGTCGGCGCTGGGTAGCTCCTCGTCGGCCGGTACGCGCAGCGGCTCGACCGCCTCGGTGAGCTGCGCGGCGATCCGCTTCTCGTCGGCGCGCAACTTGCTGAAGGCGATCTCCCGGATCGCGGTCGGGATGGTGTGGATCTTTCCCGCCTCGCTGGTCAGCGCCAGCAGGTAGGCGATGGACACCTTCTCCAGCAGTGCCATGTTGAACACCGCCCGGTCGGGGTCGGTGCCGACGGCGACCACCCCGTGGTTGGCGATGATGAAGGCGTTGTCCCCGCTGGCCACCTTCTTCTGCACGTTGCGGGCCAGGAATCCGGTGCCGGACGGGGCGTAGTCGATGATCGCCACCTCGCGGCCCAGGAAACGCACCTGCTCGTCGGTGAGCGCCGGAATCGGCTTGCGCAGGAAAGCCAACGCCGAGGCGTACGGCTGGTGGGTGTGCACGATCGCGTTGACGTCCGGCCGTTCCCGGTAGATGTTGGCGTGCATCCCGCACTCGATGGACGGCTTGAGGTCGGCGCCGGAGTCGTCGGGCAGGTGCCTGCCGTCGAAGTCCACGATGCAGATGTCCTCGACGCGCATCCGGTCGTAGTCGTAGTTGCTCGGGGTCACCGCGTACCGCCGGTGGCCGGGCACCCGGACCGAGACGTTGCCCTCGGTGGCCTTGAGGTAGCCCCGGGCGAGCATGGTGCGGCACATGTCGACGACGTGCTGACGGGACAGGCGGTGCTGCACGGCGTACTCCTCCGTCGGTTCGTCGGCCACCGGGCGGTCACCTCCGGTCGCCGGTCGGCTCCATCGTCGCGCGGCTTGGCGGACCGAATCACCGTCCCGCCGGCAGCGAGAATCGCCGCCGTTCCTATCCTGTCGTGACAAAATCGCCGGGTGATCGCGCCTGTTTCCGCGACTCCCTGGCGACACCTTCCCGCCGATCTGGGTGCCGCGATGCGTCCGCACCTGCCGGCCACCGTGGCCGCCGTCGCGGTCGCCGTCACCGAGACCACCCCCGCCTTCGCCGGCATCGCCGACGACAAGTTCGCCCGGGACGTACGCACCGCCGTGCAGGTGGCCCTCGACCGCTTCCTCGACCTCATCGGCACCGGGGAGCCGGCGCTGCCGCCCCGGTTCCGGGAGGTCTTCGTCGGATTGGGCGCCGCCGAGGCCCGCGAGGACCGGGGTCCGGAGGCCCTGCTGACCGCGCTGCGGACAGCGGCACGACTGTTGTTGCGTACGGCGTCGCAGTCCCTGGCCCGGCTACGCCCGGTCGACCCGGAGGAGCTGATCGACCTCTCCGACGCGGTCAGCGCCTACGTGGCCGAGCTGGCCGCCGCCAGCACCGACGGGTACGCCCTGCAACTGCGCGAGCAGGCCGGGGAGGGCGACCGCCGTCGGCACCTCGCCGAGCTGCTGCTCCGCGGCGACGGCCTGCCCAGCGCCGTCGAGTCGGCGGCGGCCCGGATCGGCTGGGCGGACCTGGACGCGGTGGTGCCCGTCCTGCTGCCACCGGACCAGGCCCGCGACGCGCGGTTCCGGTACGGCCCGGACGGGCTGGTCATCGAGCGTGGCCGTGACGCCGTGCTGCTGCTGCGGACCGGTGCCCGGGCGAGCCGCGCCGCACTGGCCGAGGCGTTCGTCGGCCGGTCGGTGGTGGTCGGCCCGGAACTGGGCTGGCCGCAGACGCCGGCGGCGGTCCGGCTCGCGGAGCTGGCCGCCGGGCTGGTCGGACCGGCCTCCGGCCCGGTCTTCGCCGACGACCACCTGGTCGCGCTGACCCTGCGTGGCGAGCAGCGGGCGTTGGCGGTGCTCACCGAGCGCCGCCTCGCGCCGCTGGCGCAGCTGCGTCCCGCGCAGCGGGAGAATCTGGCGGCGACGCTCTACGCCTGGCTCCGGCACTGGGGCTCGCGCGCCGAGGTTGCCACCGAGCTGTTCGTGCACCCGCAGACGGTCAGCTACCGCCTCAAGCGGCTGCGTGACCTGTACGGCGACGACCTGGACGACCCGGCCGCCCGATTCGAGCTCCTGGTGGTGCTGACCAGCCATGTCGCCGGTCACACCGGTGGCGGATAGCTGCGTTCAGGTGGTCCGCCCCGGCGTGGTCGGGTCCTCCTCCGGGCCGGGTAACCGCTCGACCAGGTCCCGTACCGCCGCCACGAACAGTTCGTCGGACTCGTCGGGCGCATGGCCCCGGATCGGCGGCGGGACGCTGTCGCCCGGCAGGGCGACGAGGCCCTCGGGGTCGCGCAGTCGTCGGTCCACGGTCGCCGAGGGGCCGGTGACGGTGGGCGGCTCGTCGGCCCGGTGGGCAGAGAAGATCCACCCTCCGATCGGATCGGTATCGCGCCACAGGTTCACCCACCGCCAGCCGAGCCGGTCACCGACCTCGTGCAGCACCTCGTCGTCGATGTACGCGGGGAAGAGCCGAGCGTAGAGCCGGCGCAGCGGCGAGCTGTGGGTGAGCAGGGCGACCCGGTCGCTGACCTGCGGTGCCAGCTGGAGGACGGTGGCGGCGACCAGCACCGAACCCTGGCTGTAGCCGGTGACCACCACCGTCTTGCCGCTGTTCACCAGGTAGGTGATGCGTCGGGCCAGCTCCGGAACGGCCCGCTCGGCGTAGCAGGGCGGCGCGAAGGGATGGGCCGCGCGGGGCCAGAACGTCGCCAGGTCCCAGAGCACACCGACGTGCCGCCGGAAACCTGGCGTTCGGTAGGCGAAGATCCCACCGATGACGAGGGCGAGGACGGTCGCCGAGATCAGTTGGCTGCCGGCCCGGATGCTGAAGTCGACCAGGCCCGCTGGCACCCGGGCGTACCGCTGGATGACGTCGCCGGGATACCGCCCCAGCAGGTTGATCACGGTGGTTGCCGCGCCGAGTCCGGCGAGGCCGGCGTAGACCACGGCCAGCGCCGGTAGCCACTCGGTGAACCGGGCCCGTGCGATGACCTGCCGCACCTGCCGAAGCCGAGCCGCAGCCTGCGCCGACGGATTCGGAAAGTCGCGCGCCAGGATCACCGCTGCCGCACGGACGCGTCCGCGCCGGGACAGCAGGACCACCAGTCCGGTGACGACCAGCGTGATCACCACTGCCCGGAAGAAGCCGTAGATCGCCCAGGTGAAAGCGGGTGGTGGCCGAACGATGGCGCGGTCGGTGGCCGGTGCGCCCCGATCCAGCAGATCAGCCACCCGATGTACGAGTTCGGCCGAGAACGCCACGGCGATGCCCGCCCCGACGGCGGCGGCCGCCAGCGCGCCGAGGGCGCCTGACGGCCGGTGGCCCGGCCGCCGGCCCCGCCGCCATAGCAGCACCGAGCCCAGCGCGGCCAGCAGCCCGGCGTGCGTACCGAACAGCCAGGTGAGCGTGGGGGCATAGCCGGGCAGGCCGCGTTCCCCCGGCCACGGCGCGGGAGCGACGAGCACGTCGACGACGACCACGGTGGTGAGCCCGAGCGCGAGCGTCCGTAGCGCCCGGGCGACACCGTTGAGCCGACGGTTCGCGGGATCCCGCTCGACCAGCGGGGGAATGCAGAGCAGGGCGACGCAGGTGCTCAGGACGGCTCCGGTCGCGACCAGCAACGCGACGGTCAGGGGTCCGGGGCCCTGCGGGTGCGCGACCCGGGCGGCGAGCAGGCTGCCGGCGAGCGTGGCGAACGCCGCGGCGACGTGGATCGAGCGCAGCCGCCCCATCAGCGGCTCGGCGTCCCACTGGCCGACGGTGCTCAGCGGGTGCCCGGACCGGGTGCTTTCCGGTGGCCGTAACGCGTTGAAGGAGCGTCCGGGGCGGGTGCTGACCCACCAGATCAGCCCGATGGCGGCGGCCGGGACCAGCGCGAGCGTCGCCAGTCGCAACCCGGTGGGCCGTCCGCCAAGCCAGGACAGCCAGCTGCGGCCGGTCAGACAGGCCGGGGCCGACATGCACTGCCAGGCGATCAGATCCAGCGCCACCCCGACGGCGGTGAGCACGTACAGCGCCGTGAGGGTGAGACCGAGCACCCGGCACAGCGCCCGCACGGCCGGGTCGGTGGCAGGGTTTCCCGGGCGCATCCAGGCCGCGACGTTGAGCAGCATGAATGGCAACATGAACACCAGCGACAAGGTCCGGGTCACGGTGCCGGAGGGTAGATCACTCCAGCGGTACGCCTCCACGGTGCCGGCGCCCGTCCGGTCGCGCTCGGCATCGGCGGGACGGGCCCGGTAGAAGCCGGCGCTGCGATCTCCCGCCACCTGGACGGGTGTTTGCGACCCCTGGTCGGCCGCCGGGGCGGAGACCCCGTGCACCCGCAGTTGCACCACGTTCCCGGCCTTCGCCGCATCCCCCGCTCCCGCTGACCCAGCCGACATCGACCCTCCGGGAATTTCGGCAGTTCGTCCGCGCACGGGTGCCATCACCCGCAGCAGACCGGCCTACCCCACCCGAGCCGGTCCACGCCTGTGAGCCGAGATGGCGGCGTCGTCCCCGGATCCTGATCGCTGCGGCTCCGGTCACCGGCGAGGGCGGGGCCTGCCGCCCGCAGAGCATCCGGAAGGTAGCTGGAACTTCCGCTTGGCAGTGGCCTTGACCTGGCGTAACCGGTCGTTACCGCCCGTTGCGGTGACCGGCCGTCCTGTTGTTGCTGACCAGCGCCAACGTGCTCCCTGCGGTCGGTGGCTGGTCCCGGCAAGGTTTCGAGAGTATTTCCGGAAGTTGTTGACGGCTCGGTGGCAGCACGCCAATACTGTTGCCCATCGACGAATCTGGATGACCGTCGATTGTCGCTACCTACTCCGCCGGTCACGGTGCATCACGACCGGCAGACCACCACCCGGTACGACGTCGACTGTCGATGGTGGCCGACCAGCCACCGTGGCCGCCGGTTTCGTAGCACTGCTGGCCGTCGGTCAGCTGTCACGAGGAGGAAGCATGAACAACGTCCCCGTCCCACCACGAAGTCGCAGGCGTGGACGCCTCAGGTCGCTCATCGGTGCCGCCTGCGCCGTGGCGCTGATCTCGACCGGCACTGTCGCGATCTCGGCCAGCCCCGCCCAGGCCGAGGCCGACCGGCAGGTCTGCTCGAGCACGGAGGGCACCCACAACGGGTTCTTCTTCTCGTTTTGGAAGGACAGCGGCGACGCCTGCATGGTGTTGCGTGAGAACGGCCGCTACTCCAGCTCGTGGAGCAGGAGCACCAACAACTGGGTCGGCGGCAAGGGCTGGAACCCCGGTACCCGCCGCACGATCAGCTACTCGGGCAGTTACAACCCGGGCAACAACAACAGCTATCTCGCCCTGTACGGCTGGACTCGCAACCCGCTCGTCGAGTACTACGTCGTCGAGAACTTCGGTAGCTACAACCCGAGCAGCGGGGCGCAGCGGCTGGGCACCGTCACCACTGACGGCGGCACCTACGACATCCTGCGCAGCCAGCGGGTCAACCAGCCCTCGATCGACGGCACCGCGACGTTCTACCAGTACTGGAGCGTGCGGCAGCAGAAGCGCAGCAGCGGCACCATCACCACCGCCAACCACTTCGACGCCTGGGCCCGCGCTGGCCTGAACCTCGGCAACCACTACTACCAGATCATGGCCACCGAGGGCTACCAGAGCCAGGGCAGCTCGGACATCACCGTCCGGGAAGGCGGGGGCAACCCCAATCCCGACCCCACCACCACCACCGCCCCGCCGCCGGGCAACGGCAACTGCTCCGTGAGTGTGAACCGGGCCGAGGACTGGAACGACCGGTTCAACACGACCTTCTCGGTCAGTGGCAGCAACAACTGGACCGTCACCATCCGTACCAACGGCGGCCAGAGCCTGCAGAACAGCTGGAACGCCTCGATCAGCGGCAACAGCGGCACGATCACCGCACGTCCGAACGGTAACGGCAACAACTTCGGCATCACGCTCTGGAAGAACGGCAACAGCACCACGCCAACCGCGACCTGCTCAAGCGGCTGACCTGGTGCGCCGGGTGGGATGTCGACCTCGGTCGACACCCACCGCCGGCATTGGCAGTCGACGGGCCGACCCTGCGGGGTCGGCCCGTCGTTGTTGCCAGCAACTGCGCCTGTATTGACATCCATCGACGTTGGGGTGACGCTGGTCTGAGAGCGCTCTCTCGATCGCACCGCGACCACCACCAGTCCGGCCAGGGAAGCTCCGATGTCTACGGCGGCGGCGTCGGAAGGACCCTGACCCTCCCGACAGGAGCCATGAGATGGAACGCGCCGCACCCCACCCCGTCGGCCGCAGCCGGCTACGCCTCGGCACCGCTATCGGCGCACTGCTGGTGCTGCTCGGCAGCTACGTCGTGGCCACCACCGCGCCGGCCGACGCCGCCCCGGGTGTCAATGCCATCCGGGTGGCGGAGTTCCCGGCCGACTGCACGTACAGCCACCGGCTCCCGGACGACCCCATCGTCCTGCCCGGGCTGCCCGGCGCCTCGCACATGCACAGCTTCTTCGGCAGCACGGTGACCAACGCCCACACCACGCTGCCCGACCTGGTCCGCTCCACCACCACCTGCAACCCCCGGGTGGACGTCTCGTCGTACTGGGTACCGACCCTCTACCGCGACAACGTGCCGGTGGAGCCGTCCATCGCCACCTTCTACTATCTCGGCGAAGGGGTGCGTCCCGACGTCGTCGCGCAGACGCAGCCGTTCCCGCTGGGCCTGCGCCTCGTCGCCGGAAACGCCAGGGCCGCCGGACCGGGTGACAGCATCGCCCGCTGGTCCTGCCTGCACGCCGGGCACGTGCCGCCGTCGAAGGACTTCGTCAACTGCCCGACCGGCACCATGCTGGAGTCGTACCTTGACTTTCCGCAGTGCTGGAACGGCCGCGACCTCGACTCGCCGGATCACAAGAGCCACCTGGCCTACCCGGTGAACCAGGCCTGCCCGGCCAGCCACCCGGTGCACGTGCCGAAGCTACGGCAGGTGCTGCGGTACCCGGTCAACGGTGACCCGTCGCGGCTGCGGCTCGCCTCCGGGCCGGGCTACACGATGCACGGTGACTTCTTCAACGCCTGGCCGGTGGAGGAACTGGCCCGCCGCGTTCGTGACTGCATCCGTCCGGTCATCAAGTGCGGGCACGACGGTAGGCCGCTCTGAGTCGACAGGTGACACCCGGCGGCGGAGCCGGTCGTGCCGGCCCGCCGCCGGGCGCACGCGAAGGAGGTTGCGTGCGAGGTCCACTCGCCGCGCTGTTCGCCGCCCTGCTGCTCGTCGCCGGGTGCGACGCCGGAACATCGCCGATCACCGGAACGCCAACCGCCACGGGACCAGCGCCGCCGAGCACCGGGTCGCCGCCAGCCCTCGCGCCGGCGGCCGAGCCACCCTCGGCCGGCGGATCGCCCACCGCAGTGCTTCCCGGCACGCCCGGACACTTCAGCGCCACCGACATCGCCTGGCTGCAACTGTCGGTGGCGATGGCCGAACGGCTGCTGCCGATGCTCGATCTGGTACCGGGCCGGACCGCCGACCCGGCCTGGCGGCGGCTCGCCATCCGAATCGGGACCAGCGAGCGTAGCCATCTGACCCGGTCCCGGCGGCTGTTGGCCGACTCCGGCGCACCGGTGGTCAACCCACACGAGGGCCACGACATGCCCGGCATGGTCACCGACGCGGAACTGACCGCGCTGCGCTCGGTCACCGAGCGGGCATTCCACCACCTGGTCGCCGGGCACCTGCGGGCACATCTGACGCAGTCGGTGCGGATCGCCACCGCCGAGCAGCAGGCCGGGACCGACCCGGCGACCACCGCGTTGGCCGCGGCTGTGGTTCGGGCCGGCACCGCGGACCTCGCCCGACTCGACCACCTGGACCGGCCGCCGCCGCTTCCCCCGGTACCTGATCCACCACGGTGACGGAGGCCCCTGACGGCGACCCGCAGCCGCGTCGAATCGGCCACGGTCAGTCAGCCGGTAGACCGGGAGCGGGCCAGCGCGACCGGCCACCGTCGATCCGATCCGGCCGGCGCTCATGCTCACTGCTTGAGCAGCGATGTGCATGGTCGGCGGTGTGGCGATCCCGGCCGCCCCGGCCGGGGCGGCCACGAGGTCGGCGAGCACGAGCTTGACGGACATCATGTCCGTCTCCTCTGTGGTGTGTCTGGTCGTGGATCCGACGACACCGATCCCGTCGGCGGGCGTCCCGAGGTCATCCGGCTGGCGTAGGCACTTGCGCCTGCCGCAGCCGGCGTGACCGCCTGCCACGTACGCCGTAGCCGCCGCCCCACTACCGCGTTCGTGGTAGCCGGCCAGTCGTCCGTCAGCAGGAGTCGCCGGGCCGCGCCGGGGGAGAGCAGCCGGTCACGGTTGGAACAACTGGTGCTCCACGGCCGCCAGGACCGAACGCCACCAGCCACGACCGGCGGCCTCCGGGCAGGCGCCGCGACGGCAGCAAGCCCGGCCGCGCCACCGGCGAACCCAGCCGAACGGTCGACGCTGCGCTGCCGGCGCGGTCCGGGCGAGCGAAGCCGTCAGGGCGACCTCGGCGCCCACGCTCGCGGCGTATCGGCCGAGTCCCGTGACGCGCAATGACGCGCCGGGTGGCCGCCGAACTCGCCGCCGGTCGGACCGACGTGGCACGATCGCTCGGGTGACCAGCAGATGCACCACCGAACAGCGCCTCGGCAACCTGGCCCGGCTGCGCCGCGTGCGTGACCGCATCGACCGCGGGTACGCGCAGCCGTTGGATGTCGAGGCGCTCGCCCGTGGGGTCAACATGTCGGCCGGGCACCTCAGCCGCCAGTTCCGGCTGGCCTACGGCGAATCCCCGTACGGCTACCTGATGACCCGGCGCATCGAGCGGGCCATGGCGCTGCTACGCCGTGGCGACCTGAGCGTGACCGACGTCTGTTTCACGGTCGGCTGTTCGTCGCTGGGCACCTTCAGCACCCGCTTCACCGAACTGGTCGGCGTGCCGCCCAGCGTCTACCGGCGCGACGCGGCCCGCGCGACGAAGGGGATGCCCTCCTGCGTCGCGAAACAGGTGACCAGACCGGTCAGGAATCGAGAAGCAGCGGCCCTCGCGGCGCAGCTAGCGTGACCGGCATGGACATCATGATTCACGCCAGCTTCCTGCCGCACAACGACCCGGACGCCGCCCTGGCCTTCTACCGGGATCTCCTCGGCTTCGAGGTCCGCAACGATGTCGGCTACCAGGGCATGCGCTGGATCACCGTCGGCCCACCCGGTCAGCCCGGCACCTCGGTCGTGCTGCATCCACCGGCGGCCGATCCCGGGGTGACAGACGAGGAACGCCGTACCATCACCGAGATGATGGCCAAGGGCACCTACGCCTCGATCCTGCTGGCCACGCCCGACCTCGACGGCGTGTTCGAGCGGTTGCAGGCCAGCAACGCCGAGATCGTGCAGGAGCCGACCGAACAGCCGTACGGGGTTCGTGACTGCGCCGTCCGGGACGCCGCCGGCAACATGATCCGTATTCAGGAAGTGCGATGAGCGGGGACAACCGGTCGGTGCCACCCGCCGCCGACAGCCACGATCTGATCCGGGTGCAGGGTGCCCGGGAGAACAACCTCAAGGACGTCACCGTCGAGCTGCCGAAGCGCCGGCTCACGGTCTTCACCGGCGTCTCCGGCTCGGGCAAGAGCTCGCTGGTGTTCGGCACCATCGCGGCGGAGTCGCAGCGGCTGATCAACGAGACCTACAGCGCGTTCATCCAGGGCTTCATGCCGACGCTGGCCCGGCCGGAGGTCGACGTCCTCGACGGGCTGACCACCGCGATCATCGTCGACCAGGAGCGGATGGCCGCCAACCCGCGGTCCACCGTCGGCACCGCCACCGACGCCAACGCCATGCTGCGGATCCTGTTCAGCCGGCTCGGCAAGCCGCACATCGGGTCGCCTCAGGCGTACTCCTTCAATGTCGCCTCGATCAGTGGCGCCGGCGCGGTGACCATCGAACGCGGTGGCACCACGACGAAGGAGCGGCGGAGTTTCAGCATTACCGGTGGCATGTGCCCGCGCTGCGAAGGCACCGGGCGGGTCACCGACATCGAGCTGACCGCGCTGTACGACGACAGCAAGTCGCTCAACGAGGGCGCGATCACCGTGCCCGGTTACAGCATGGACGGGTGGTACGGCCGGATCTACCGGGGCAGCGGCTTCTTCGACCCGGACAAACCAATCCGGAAATACACCAAGAAGGAGCTGCACGACCTGCTCCACAGGGAGCCAACCAAGATCAAGGTTGACGGGATCAACCTGACCTACACGGGTCTGATCCCCCAGATTCAGAAGTCGTTCCTGTCCAAGGGCGTCGAGGCGATGCAGCCGCACATCCGCGCCTTCGTGGAACGGGCGGTCACCTTCACGATCTGCCCGGACTGTGGCGGCACCCGGTTGAGCGAGGCGGCCCGCTCATCGAAGATCGACGGCGTCAACATCGCCGACGCCTGCGCGATGCAGATCAGCGATCTCGCCGAGTGGGTGCGCGGGCTGCGCGAGCCGTCCGTGGCGCCGCTGCTGGCGTCGTTGCAGCACACCCTCGATTCCTTCGTCGAGATCGGGCTCGGCTACCTCAGCCTGGACCGGCCGTCCGGGACGCTCTCCGGCGGCGAGGCGCAACGCACCAAGATGATCCGCCACCTCGGGTCGTCGCTGACCGACGTCACCTACGTTTTCGACGAACCCACCATCGGGCTGCACCCGCACGACATCCAGCAGATGAACCGCCTGCTGCTGCGGCTGCGCGACAAGGGCAACACCGTGCTCGTCGTGGAGCACAAGCCGGAGACGATCGCCATCGCCGACCACGTCGTCGACCTGGGCCCCGAGGCCGGCACGGCGGGCGGCACCGTCTGCTTCGAGGGCACCGTCGAGGGGCTGCGGTCCAGCGGTACGCTGACCGGCCGCCACCTCGACGACCGGGCCACCGTCAAGAAGTCGGTGCGTACGCCCACCGGGCACCTGCCGATCCGCAAGGCCTCGACGCACAACCTGCGCGACGTCGACGTCGACATCCCGCTCGGGGTGTTGGTCGTGGTCACCGGCGTCGCCGGGTCGGGCAAGAGTTCGCTGGTGCACGGGTCGCTCCCGCCCGGTGCCGGGGTGGTGTCGATCGACCAGGGCGCTATCCGTGGCTCGCGGCGGAGTAACCCGGCGACGTACACCGGGTTGCTCGATCCGATCCGTAAGGCGTTCGCGAAGACCAACGGGGTGAAGCCGGCGCTGTTCAGCGCCAACTCCGAAGGCGCCTGCCCCAACTGCAACGGCACCGGCGTGATCTACACCGACCTGGCGATGATGGCCGGCGTCGCCACCATGTGCGAGGAGTGCGAGGGCAAGCGGTTCCAGCCATCCGTTCTGGAGTACCGCTTCGGCGGCCGGGACATCGCCGAGGTGCTCGCGATGCCGGTGAGCGAGGCGGCGGAGTTCTTCGGGTCCGGCGAGGCGCGTACGCCGGCCGCGCACCGCATCCTCAGCCGGCTCGCCGAGGTCGGCCTCGGCTACCTCAGCCTCGGCCAGCCGCTCACCACGCTCTCCGGCGGTGAGCGGCAGCGGCTCAAGTTGGCCACTCACATGGCCGAGCAGAGCGGGGTCTACGTGCTCGACGAGCCGACCACCGGGTTGCACCTCGCCGATGTCGAGCACCTGCTCGGTCTGCTCGACCGGCTCGTCGACTCCGGCAAGTCGGTGATCGTCATCGAACACCACCAGGCGGTCATGGCCCATGCCGACTGGATCATCGACCTGGGTCCGGGCGCCGGTCACGACGGCGGCCGGGTGGTCTTCGAGGGCACTCCCGCCGATCTCGTCGCCGCCCGGTCCACCCTCACCGGGGAGCACCTCGCCGCCTACGTGGGCGGCTGAGCCCGTTCACCCACCCGTGGCGCAGTCCCACCCTACGGTGATGATCATCACTGTGGGGTGAAACCCACCCTCTCCGCAGGGTAGGTTTCGTGCTGGTCGTCGAGGTGCGGCTATGGTCCCTCGCGATCTTCCTTGAGCGGTGCTTTCCGGGCGACGATGCTCGGAAACGGTCCGGCCCTGCCCGACCGGCACCGGTGTGCGCGGATCACGTCGGTCCCGGACGGGAGCGGCATCGTGTGTGCGCCCGACGCGTACACCCTGAGTGGAAACGGCTGTATGTCTTCGATGCTGTCCGCGGTCGCCCGGCCGCGTCTGTCCCGCCCGTCCTGGCTGTCGCCGAAGGTGTTCCGGACCGAGGTTCTCGCCGGGCTGGTGGTGGCCCTGGCATTGATTCCGGAGGCGATCAGCTTCTCGATCCTGGCCGGGGTGGATCCGCGGGTCGGACTGTTCGCCTCGTTCACCATGGCCGTGGTCATCTCGATCTGCGGCGGCCGGCCGGCGATGATCAGCGCGGCGACCGGCGCGATCGCCCTGGTCGTCGCGCCCCTGGCGAAGGAGCACGGCCTCGACTACCTGGTCGCGGCGGTGATCCTGGGCGGGGCGATCCAGGTGCTGCTGTCCGCCCTCGGGGTGGCGAAGCTGATGCGGTTCATTCCGCGCAGCGTGATGGTCGGCTTCGTCAACGCGCTGGCCATCCTGATCTTCGCCGCACAGGTGCCGTACCTGCTCGGGGTGCCGTGGCTGGTCTATCCGCTGGTCGCCCTCGCCCTGGTGATCATGGTCGGGCTACCCCGACTCACCCGGGCGGTTCCCGCCCCGCTCGTGGCGATCGTCGTGCTCACCGTGATCACGGTGGCCGCCGCGGTGACCGTACCGACCGTTGGCGACCAGGGTGAACTGCCGAACAGCCTGCCCACTGTCGGGCTGCCGCAGATCCCCTGGACGATGGACACCTTGGCGCTGATCGCCCCCTACGCCGTCGGTATCGCGCTGGTCGGGCTGATGGAGTCCCTGATGACCGCCAAGCTGGTCGACGACATCACCGACACCCACTCCAACAAGACCCGCGAGTCCTGGGGTCAGGGCGTGGCCAACATCGTCACCGGCTTCTTCGGCGGCATGGGCGGCTGCGCCATGATCGGCCAGACGATGATCAACGTGAAGGCGTCCGGTGCCCGGACCCGACTGTCGACGTTCCTGTCCGGTGTCTTCCTGCTCATCCTGGTCGTGGCGCTTGGCGACGTGGTCGCCACCATCCCGATGGCGGCCCTCGTCGCCGTGATGACCATCGTCGCGGTCTCCACCTTCGACTGGCACTCGGTCGCCCCCGCCACGCTCAAGCGCATGCCACTGGGCGAGACCCTGGTCATGGTCACCACCGTCGCCACCACCCTGGCCACCCACAATCTGGCCATCGGTGTCGTCGCCGGCGTGCTCACCGCCATGGTGATCTTCGCCCGCCGGGTCGCCCACCTCGTCGAGGTCACCAGCGTGCTCGACCCCGACGGCGGTACCCGCATCTACTCCGTACACGGCGAACTCTTCTTCGCCTCCAGCAACGACCTGGTCTACCAGTTCGACTACGCCGGCGACCCTGACAAGGTGATCATCGATATGAGTCGTGCCCACGTCTGGGACGCCTCATCCGTCGCCGCCCTGGACGCCATCACCACCAAGTACGCCGACCGCGGCAAGACCGTCGAGATCGTCGAACTTAACCAGCCCAGCGCGGCGATCCACGGCAACCTCGCCGGCACCCTCAGCGCGGGCCACTGATGCCGCTCGCCGTCGGCCTGAGCGTCCGCACCACCGTCACTACGAACAGGTAGGGCTCATCGTCTCGTCGGCCCGCACCGACGGCGGTGTCCGCCGCTGCACCGACCCCGACGTGGATCGCCTCGGGGTGGTCGAACGGATGAACGGGTACCGGCCCTGCGGTCGGTGCCACCCGGGGGGAGTGGGACGAATGCGCAGACGGACCTCGTTCCGATGTCGCGGGTCCGGTGCAAGCTGGCCGTCTTCAGCGGTCTGAGCCTCGTCGCGCTGGCCGTCGGGCTGCCCGGCTGGTCGATCGCGGCGCTGGTGCGGACCGGCCACCTGTTGTCCATGCAGTGTCAACCTGAACTCCGCCCAGCGCCGGTACCTTGCGTTCTCCGTGCGTCATGCCGGACCTGCCCGGCGGGCGCGTCACGGTGCGCGCCAACGAATTCAGACACATGCTCAGACGGGTATGCGGGGGAAGGCGGTTCTTCGGGTGTGGCTCGGGGCTGAAAAGAAGGAGTTCGAGGCCTTCCTCGATTCCGCTGACGTTTACTGGCGCAAGAACCTCGGCTCCACGACGTCCCAGAACTACCTCATCGTCGAGGTGTTTCACCAGGACATCAGGGTGGCGATGCGCAATCTGTCGGTCGCCAACGCGATCCGCCGCATCGTCCCCGCCCAACTGGTCGTCGTGACCGGGGTGGAGCAGATGTGGCACGAGGCGCTGTGGACCGAGTTCGACGTGAAGCTGGTCGAGCGGATCGCCGCCGCCTACGGTGCCAGCCAGGTCATCGACCTGTACCGTCTCGTCGACGGGCCGGCGAACTCCGCCACTCCGGGTGCCGTGCCGGTGGAGGTGTTCGGACGACCGCTGCCGCCCGGCGCGCCGATCAGCGAGGAGACCCTCGCCGAGTTCGTCAGCGCCACCTACTGCCGGGTGACCAAGCGGCCCCGGCCGCCGGAAAACCCCACCGCCGACCCGCGCTACCGCCGACGGCAGGCGCTGGCCCGGGCCATCTCCTCGGCCTACGACGCCCTGCTCGGCAGCGGCTCGGTGGTCGCGTTGGTCACCAGTCATGTCGACTACGACCACTGGGGGCTCGCGGTGGACTCCGCCCGCCGGGCCGGGGTGCCTGTCGTGCACACCCAGCAGACGGGGTGTCTCAAGGCGTACGCGCTGTTCCCGGAGAACGACACCGGTGAGCACACCTTCCGTGGCGAACTGACCCACCAGATCGGCGCCTTCTTCGAACAGCGGGTGTGGTCGCGACGCCACGAGGTGCGGCGCAACGCCGAACTCGTCGCCTGGCGGTCGAAGGTCAACCTGGGTCGGCCCAGCTGGTGGCGGGGCGGTGCCAGCGCCTCCGTCGACATCACCAACAGCGGTGAGCGGGCCCGGCTGCGTACGCACTTCGCGGCACGCCTGGGGTTCGACCCGGCTCGTCCGGTGGTGGCGGTGTTCAACCACGCGGTGTCCGATGCGCCGGGCACGAACCACCAGTCCTTTCCCACGCTGGCCGACTGGTTCGAGGAGACCGCCCAGTTCGCCAGCACCGCCACCGAGGTGCAGTGGCTGTTCCAGGACCATCCGAGCCAGTTCCGCTACGACAGCACCGACTTCTTCGATTCGGTCGCCCGACGGTACGCCCGACACCGGCACATGGTGTTCCAGCCCAGCAAGGACCTGAGCAAGAACGGTCTGTGGAGCCTCGTCGACCTCGGCGTGACCGTGCGCGGCAGCGTCAGCAACGAGCTGCCGGCGTACGGCATCCCGGTTATCCAGGCCGGCTGGTCCGAGTGGAGCGAGTGCGGGCTTTCCACGGTGGTCAACGATCGGGAGACCTACTGGAAGGCACTGGACGCGGCGATCAGCGCCATGCTCAACGGCGAGGAGATCATCTCCGCCGACCAGGTCGAGCGGGCCCGCCTGTGGTTGTGGTTCTACCGTAGCGCCACCGACCTGTTCACCCCTCAGGTGCCGCACTGGGAGGTCTGGCCGGCCGACTACCTGCTGCGCGCGGTGCGGACCTCCTTCCGGCACATCGAGAGCGACGCGGACCCGGTCTTCGAGGCCGTCGAGCGCATGTGGAACCGGCGTGAGCCGGTGCTGACCCGGACCGACCTCCAGGTGCCGGGGGGTGTCCGGTAGTGGCGATCGGTACGTGGTTCGCCACCGAGTTCGACGAGCCGATCCCGGCCCGGGAGCTTCCCGCGACGTTCACCTCGGGTGGAGATCCCGAGGTGTTGCTCGCCGACCAGGTCGCCCGGGGCGTCGCGATCGTGGGCCGGGTCCAGCGCCGGTCCGGCGCCGTTGTGCTCAAGGTGCGCACCGACGGCCGCCAGGTCCGCGTCCGGGTCGACCTGCACATCGACGGTGCCTCGCAGACCGCCTGGTCGCGGGCGGCGGCACCGGTTCGGGGCATGCGCGAGCTGCCGCGACTGGTCATGGTCCGGGCCCAGGGCGCGGACCGGGCCGCCGCCCTGATCAGCCGTCAACGGGGACGGTTGCGGATGGTGGAGGCCCACGCCTGGGTGGAGTTCGATCTGCGGGCCGACGAGGTGGGCGACGACGGCCTTCTGATCATCGAGGTGATGGACGGCGCGTTGCCGCCCTGGGCGTCGACGGAGCTCAGCCCGTCGGCGGCGATCGGCGTTCGGATCAACCAGGTCGAGATCGTCGCTATCGACGCGGTCGAACGGCGCGACGGTGCCGCTCGGCTCGCCGGTGCCGCCGCGCAGTTGGCCGGGCTCGTCAGTGTCGGCGGCCTGGTCGGGGCGCGGGGTCGTGGACAGGGACACGCCCGGTCGAGGTTCGTCGTGGTCAACGCCGCCGACCCGACCGTACGGTGCCGACTGCGGATCGCGGCCGCCACGGCCCCACCGGCCGCGGTGCGTCAGCCGAGCCAGAAGTGGCTGCGCCGCCAACAGGGCCAGACCGTGTTGAAGGCGTTCCGGGTGGTCCAGCGTGGGGCGGGATACGCGTTGTTCGAAGCGTCGCCGTTCACCCGGCCGCCGCACCCGGACCGGCTGGTTGTCCGGGGCGTACATCTGGTCGACGGCACCGAATGCGAGGTGAGCGCCACCCCGCAGGGCGAGGACATCCTCGACGTGGTGGTCGAGCGTACGGCGCCCGGTCCGGTGCTGGTCGGGCTCGCCGAGCGGGACACCCCGACGGTGCGGCGGCGGGTCGCCGAGACCGTCTGCCAGCTCGTCGAGCTGGAGTGCCACCCGTGAGCGAGCACCTCCGTCACGACCTGACGCTCAGCGATGATCCAACGGCCAACCGGCGGGCCCTCGAACAAGTCCTGGCGTCCGGGATCGGGGGCACCCTCCGACTGCCGGCGGGCACCTTCTCCCTGGACCGGGGCGTGGTGCTCCGCTCGGGCTGGACTCTCACCGGCGCCGCGCACGGACCCGGGCCGGTGACCACGTGGCTGACGTCGTCCTCGTCGGCCGGCGAACCCATCGTCCACGTGCTGGGTTCACGGGTGACGGTCCAGGACATCGGCTTCCGCCCGCCGCCGTGCGCGCCGGGCGAGCACGGCGGCGACCGGGGCACCGCCATCACCATCGGGAACTATCTCTACCCGGCGGAGACGGAGTGGATCGAGGACATCCAGATCCGACGCGTCCAGGTCGAGCGCCACGACGAGCGCGCCGCCAACTGTGTCGCCATCATGGGCGCGGTACGCGACGTCACCATCAGTGACGTGTCCATCGTCGGCGGCTGCACCGGCATCGCCGTGCACTGGGGTGCGGTCGGCGACGGTGTCGAGTCGATCGTCGGCCCCTCCTACCATCCGCACCACCTCGACATCCGTGACCTACGCGTGTCCGACGCGTTCGAGGGGTTCTACCTCAGCTCGGTGCACGACGTGACGGTGGACCGGGTCCACCTGAGCGAGGTCGAGATCGGCTTCCGGCTGCTGCCGGGGGACAACACGGACCGGTTCCACTCCGGCGGCGACAACCCGGTCGGCGCGCGCATCCGCGTCTGCGGCGCGTACGTGGCCTGGAACGGTCCGTTGTACGCCGTCCGGATCGCGGGCTGGGGACGCAGCGAGATCGACCACTCGGTCCGGGTACTCGATTATCGGGACGTGGTGGTCCGGGACTGCACGTTCGTGCCGCTGCCGCTCGCCACGACCGGGTCCGGCGAGGCGCGGCGTCCGCGGTCGCCCGTCGTCGTCGAGCAGGCCTCCGGTGTGATCCTGGAGGGGATCCGCGTCGACCTGCGGGCGGACCCGGCCGGGGCTGGCCCGCAGGGCGTACCACACCGACCGGGTCCGTAACGGCCCGGACCGCCCGGCGTAGCGCCGCGACCGCCTGTCCGGAATCCGTCTCGGCCCAGGCTTGTCATCGTCCACCTTGTTTCGTAACGTGACGTCGCCACAACGATGTGAATGCATTTCCGGTCCGACCTCACGGAGCGTTCATGCAACCGTCGGAGACCGACGTCGACAATTCCACGATCGTTCGTGAGATTCCGCTCGGCGAATCTGTCGATCTTCAACATCTCAAAGAGGTGTTCCGGCAGCGAGGCATCCGGTCGGACGACGACGCTCTCACCCTCATCGACTTCCGTGGCAGCCGCACCTTCGACGTGGTCGCCCTGCTCTGGGTGCTGGCGATGATGAGCACCCGGATCACCAGTGACCGGTTGACCCGCTTCCGGCTTCCCCTCGTCCGTGCCGCCCTCGACGTGCTGCGGCGGGACCGGTTCTTCGAGGCGGCCTGCCAGGTCGCGCAGGCACCGCTGCCGATGCTGCTGCACCTGGAGGACGTCAAGCGGGTCAACGAGAGCGCCCCCCTGCCGTTCGGCACCTGGACGTCGGGCGATCCGAGCGACCAGATCGTGCAGCACCTGCGCAAGAAGCGCGTGTTCGGGCTGTCGCTGTACCGCCTCGACAGCGCCGACGCCCGGACGGCGATGATGCGGGAGGAACTCGGGCGCTGGACGGATCCGCTCGCGCTGGCTCTGTTCAGCCGGCATCTCAAGGGCACGGCGGAGTGGGACGTGGCTCGGGTGGTCGTGCACGAGATCCTGGCCAACGTCCAGCAACATCCGAACGCGTCGACCGCCGTCGTGGCCTCCGGCATGGTGCTGCCGCGCGACGACGTACCGCAGGCCGCACTGACCATCGCGGTGTGGGACGACGGCGACTCCATCGTCGAGACTCTGCGTAGGGGCCTGGTCGGCCGGGGCGACGTGCGGGTCGCGGCTGCCCCGGCGACGGACACCTTCAGGATCCGCCGGGAGGGATCCGACCCACCGGTGGCGGACGAGGTACGGATGTCGGACTGGAAGCCCGACATCGCCAGCGACGACCGCGACCTGCTCATGGCCAGCCTGCTGCCGGGCATCTCCAGCAAGTCGGACGACGGCGACGCGCGGTCGCGGGACCGTCTGCTCGGCTGCGGGCTCTACTTCCTCTACCACCATGTGATCGACGTCTTCCAGGGTTCACTGGACATCTACGTCGGGGCGATCCGGTTGACGGTCGAGGCGGAGCACGAGCCCGACTCGTCGGCGCAGTACGTGGTCACCCTCCGGGAGGGGCTGGGTGTTCCGAAGATCCGCGGCAACCTCGTCGTCGCCCGGTTGCCAACTCATGGCTGAACGCTGGCGGATCATTCCGAAGGTCATCCGGCTCGGCAGCGCGACCACAGAGGACGTCCCCGACGAGCGGCTGCGTTTCTACCGCGACCTCGTCGCCGACCTCCACCCGGGTACGGTGAGCGCAGAGCCGAGTCAGACGATCTACCTCAGCTTCGAGCAGCTGAGATCAGCGTGGCAGGTGTACGACCGGCTCATCGCCGACGTTTCGGCGAGCGAGGACCCGGTGGAGGGCACGGTGGTCCTGGTCGACTTCACCCTGAGCCCGCACGAACTCATCATCCAGACCGTCGCCGCGTACACCGGCAAGGCCCTCGGTACCCTGCTGCTGACCACTCCGGGCCTGGAGGTGCTGGTCCTGATACCGGCGATGGGGACCGGCCTGCAACAGGCGTTCCGCGACATCGTCGGCACCGACCATCCCGGCCACATCATCATTCAGTACGACGACGGCTCCCGGGTCCGGGTCTCGGCCGGGGAGGTCGACGACGAACCGGTCCAGCCGCCGGATCCCGAGTACGCCGAGCAGCTCCAGCGACTGAACCAGCCGATCGGCGACCGGCTGGGCGGCAAGATCCTCCGTCGTCTGGGTCACTACAGGTTCGGCACCAGCGAAACGTACTGCACCCGGTACTTCTTCGACGCGTCGTACGCCATCCAGGAGGTCAGCCAGCTGACCAAGGACATCGTTCTGGAGGAGCAGAACGGCAGCCCCGGACCACTGATGATCGTTACTCACCAGGCGCACTCTCCGTGGCTCGTCGAGGTGGGCGCGGAGGTGGCGCAACGCCTGGGAATCAGACACTTCCCGGTCTCCGTCGGCGACGACCTCGCGAACCTGCCGACCTCTGGCGACGCGCTGCTGATGTTGGATGTGGTCAACACCGGTCGGACGACCGAGGCGTTGATCGGTCGGCTGGGTGCGCGCGGCCTCGTGGTGCGACCCACGATCATCGCGGTCTTCATCGATCAGGAGTGGTTGGGGCAGGCCAGGGACTCCTTCCCGATGGTGGTCGACCAGCGCACCTACCGGGTGCGTGGTGTGGCCGGCGCGATCGCCCGCCGGAAGACCGAACGCACCCGGTGCGAGCAGTGTCTCGCGAAGAGCCTCCCGGTAGATCCCCTGGCGGACGGGCCCGGCATCCGGTCCTACGACATGTGGGAGATGCTGCTGACCCACGAGTGGGTGCCGGAGAAATACGGCCCCGGCGACCCGGACCAGACCTCTCCGGGGCCGCCACGGTTCTCCCTGGTGCCCGACTTCAAGCGGATGTTCGAGGAGTACGGCGACTGGATCGCCTACAAGCTCGACGAGATGCTGGAGGCGACCCGTATCGGCGGCGCAGGCGTCGAGGAGGCGGTCTACGTCTGTCCGGCGGAGCCAGCCATGAACACGCTCACCGACCGGCTCAAAGCCCGCCGGGGTGCGCGCCCGGTCGCGGTCAAGATCCCTCGCCGGATCCTCTGGGCGGCGGAGCGGGACGACTTCGCGGAGGTCGACCGGCACGCGGAGATGGGCTGGGGTCGCCGGCTCAGCCTGCTCGCCGAGCAGGACATGGGCTGGGGCCGTCAGCTCAGCCTGCTCGCCGAGCGCGACTCCTACGCCGTCGCCATCATCGACGAGTTCAACGGCTCGAACACGACTGCGCTGTCGATGCTGAAGATCCTGCGACGGTTCGGGATCACCGCGCTGGCCTACCTTCCCGTGATCAACCGTAATCCCGGTTCGGCGCTACGGCTGGCCGGCGGCCCGGAGGTGCCCATCCACCCGCTCTACGAGATTCCGTCTCCGCGGCTGTCCGTGCTGGACGCCGCTGACGCTGCGGGCGTCCGATGAGCACCGACGAACTATCCGAACGGCTGGCGCGGGTGTTGGAGGCCGTACCCGACGACGACGAGGGGACGGTCACCACCGACCAACTCTGCTCGGCAGCCGGGTTCGACGGCGCCGCCGGGTCGACGGCGGCGGAGGTGGTCGCCGGGTTCCTGCGGCTCTCGGGTGCGGTAGTGCTGACCGAGGATCCGGCCACCGGCCGGCACACGGTGAAGGCGGCGAGCCCGGCGGCGGCGCTGTTTCTCAAGAGCCTCGCCGCCTACGTGCGCAGCGGCACCCCGGTGCTCGACAACTGGGCGCGAGCGGGTACCACCGAGCCGCCGTATCAGCCGCAGCAGGTCCTGGCCGGCGCGCAGTTCCTGTACGTGATCGAGCACCGCCGACTCAGCCTCGACCCGCAGGCGTCGCCGCTACGGTCCGGAGGGGTGGTCCAGGTGCTGATCAAGACACGCCTGCGGCTGCTCGGCCCGCGCTACCTGATGATCTACGACCGGGCGGCCCGGCAGTATCAGCTGCCCGGTGGGCACCTGCGCTCCGACGACCGGGACACGCTGGCCGCGGCGGTCCGGGAGTTGGAGGAGGAGCTACCCGAATTCACCTTCGACCCCCGGCGGGACCGACTGGTCGAGTTGGGTGAGGTCGAGGTCGTTCAACAGTCGCGCACCTACGGTGCCGTCACCCGGTACCGGATGCACTTCGTCCAGTTGACGTCCACTCGCCGGGAACTCAAGGCCGGACCGGACGGGCAGTGGGTCACCGAGCGGGCCCTGCTGGAGGAGGGGCGGCTGGTCAAGGGCAGCGGCGTCAACACGACCGGGTTGCGGCGGCTCGTCACGGGACTGCCCGGTGGGCTGGGCCGGCTGGCACCTGGGCTCGTGCTGGGTCGGCGGCCGTCGACCACCGTACTGATCAGGGAGAAGCCCTGGGAGGTGCTCGGCGCGGTGCTGAGTGTCGCCGGGATCGTCGTCGCGATCGTCCAGCTGGTCGCCGAGCGGGGAGTCGGCTGATGCCGGACGAACCGGAGCTGACCGGGGACTGGAGCCGTGTTCCGGCCGAGCAGACAGCCGCCTTCGAACGCTGGGCCCGGGTCAAGCGGGTCTCCGTCGAGATCGTGCGTTATCAGCAGGGCGGCTTCAGCGGAACACCGATATCGCTTGTGGTCTGGCGGGAGCCGGGCCAGCGTGATCGGCAACGGTTTCTGCGCTTCTACGACGGTCAGACCGGCGAGATCAAGCGCGCGCACCTGGCGTACGCCGACTCACCGCCGACCTTCGTCCGCCGGCATCTGCCCGCCGCACAGCTGGAGCCGCTCTGTGACAGCTCGTTCGCTGTGTTCGACGTCGCCGCCGGAGACCTGCTGGCCTGCCCGCCGCTGACCGAGGTGATGACGCAGCCGGACTTCCCCACTCAGCTGCGAACCATCGTGCAGTCGGTGGTACACGACTGGAACCAACCACCACCGTCGAGTCAACAGCGGCCCACCACCGTCGGCGGTTACCTGACCGAACTTCTCGACGGACGGCCGGAGCGGCGCGGTACGCCCGGTGCGCGCCTGCGGGCCTGGGCGAAGCGGGCGGGCGTACCGGCCGAGCAGGCGCGGGTCCAGTTGAGCTGGTGGCGGTCGGAGCTGCCCAACCCGCTCGCCTTCCTTGCCGGCACGGCGCCACGAAGCAGCGAGAAACTGTCGCTGCTGACCGGCCATACCCATGGTGACCTCAACATCGGCAACATCCTGGTGCCGACCGAGCCCACCCTCGACGGGAACGGGTACCAGCTGATCGACCTCGGCGGCTACCACAGCGACGGGCCGTTGACCCGCGATCCGATGCACCTGCTGCTCTCCGTGGTGGCGCACTGGCTCCGTACCTCCACCCGGATCGACGGCGACACCGGCACTGAGCTGATCCGTGCCCTGCTGCGCACCGCCCCGGCCACCGACCCCCGGCCCGAGCTGCTCGGGCACGCCGAGGTCAGCGCGGCGGTCCATGAGGCGGGCCGCGCCGTCGCCGCCATCCAGGGCTTCGGTGAACGGTGGCGACTGCAGACGCTGTTGTCGTTGGCCGGCTGCGCGCTGCTCTTTGCCGACCGGAACCTGCGAATGCGCGACGAGGACCAGGCCCGTGGCTGGTTCTTCACGCTGGCTGCCACGGCACTGGAGGAGTACCTGTGGCAGACCAAAGCCTCGTCGGCGGCACCGGTAACCGACGCGACGCCCCGGCCGGCAGCCGACCTGCGTCGGCCGACGGCGGCGAAGCCGGCGGACAGCCTCGGGCTTGACGAGGTTGCCGCGGCCCGTGAGTCCTGTGCGGCGATCGTGCATCATCTCGTGCTGCGGGCCCGCTCGCCGCGTGGATTGATCCCGGAGCAGGTTCACCTGCTCCTGCTCGACTTCGGTGCCCGGGCCCCGCTGCTGACCGAGGCAGAACGTGCCCGACTTTCGGTGCAGGCCATGCACGCGTTCTCGCCGCAGTCCACCCTCGGCGACGAACGTGACCGGGAGCCGACCGCGCCCTCGGTGCCCCGACAGTCCTCGACTCAGCGGTCCGTTCTGCAGACCACGACCGGTGTCGCCGGCAGATCGACGCGTCGCGGCGTACCCGGCACCCTCTCGGCGGAGTCGGCGAGACGGGCGGACATCGCGGTGCTGACCTCGCATCCGGCGGAGTACCGTGCGGCGCTCCAGGTTTTCGTGCCGGAGCAGGCGTCGAAGAGCCGGGCCACGGAGATCGGTCGATGGATCGAGGTGTGGGCGGAGCGGGCCGATCGACCCCTCTCGGTCTACCTCGCCCGGTCACCGGAGCGCCTGACTCCCGGGGGGGCACGCGCTGTCGGGAACATCGTGGAGCGGTTCAACCCTTCGGCGTTCTTCCTGGTCGGCACGGCGCGAGGGGACGGCGCCGAATCGGGCCACGTCGTGGTGCCGCGCTGGGTCGGCCACTATGAGCTGCTGGAGTCGGGGGAGATGGTGACCCGGGTGCCGCAGCTGTGGATTCCCGACTATGTGCGGACCCTGCTGGCCTACTACCGTCGGGTCAACACCCGG
This sequence comes from Micromonospora sp. ATLC16, assembly GCF_057196645.1. NCBI lineage: Bacteria > Bacillati > Actinomycetota > Actinomycetes > Micromonosporales > Micromonosporaceae > Micromonospora > Micromonospora sp. ATLC16. Next base: position 49,363 of record NZ_JBXUOW010000002.1, on the reverse strand, counting down.
TTCCAGGATCTCGCGGCCGACTTCCGCAAGTCGGCTCCGGCAGAGGACCTACCGGTCCCGCCGACCGCACCCCGTCCCGAGATCGACTTCGACGGCGCGGTGGCCAGCGGGCCGCCGGAGCTGATGACCGCGGCGGCCCTGGCGGAGCTGCGCGATCAGGACGGACGCCTGGCGGCGCTGGACACCGAATCGTACGAGTTCGGCCTCTGGAACGAGCGGCGGCTCTGGGCGGTCTTCCGGGGAGTGGTCGCCGAGGACGTGGCCAGTTCCGGCTCGGCCGCTGAACTCTTCCTCGCCGCCGGGCACGCGGCCGCCTGTCTCAAGGACTTCCTGGAGCACGAGTACCTGCCCGAATGAGCTGCCGGCTGGTCTTAACGCGGCGTTCACGGTGCTTGCGGCGCGATGACACGTATTGATCCTGACGTTTGCGAGAATCCTGATGTCCCCTGCCGCGCCTCAAGTCGGGTTCCCCCACCCGCCGTCGCAGGAGACAGTCAGGAGTCGCCCCGTGGCTCAGCTACGCAGGGTCGCCATCGTCACGGTGGTCGCCGTGGCCCTGTCGGTCGTACTCGTGCCGCCGGCCGCACACGCCACACCGCCCAACATCCCCTCCTACAGCACGGCGGTGAGCCGGCTGAACTCGCTCACCGTCGCGGCCGAGTCCCACCAGTCCAGCTACAACCGCGACCTGTTCCCGCACTGGATCACCATCACCGGTGCCTGCAACACCCGGGAGCAGGTGCTCAAGCGCGACGGCAGCAACGTCTCGGTGAACTCCAGCTGTTATCCGACCTCCGGGTCCTGGTACAGCCCGTACGACGGGGTGACCCGCACGAACCCCGCCGACATCTCCATCGACCACGTCGTGCCGCTGGCCGAGGCGTGGCGTTCGGGCGCCTGGGCCTGGAGCACCTCGCGTCGCCAGACCTACGCCAACGACCTCGGCGGGCCGGAGCTGTGGGCGGTCACCGGCACGGTCAACTCGTCCAAGGGCGACAAGGACCCGGCCGCCTGGAAGCCGCCGCGCGCGGCCTTCCACTGCACCTACGCCCGGGCCTGGATCCAGGTGAAGTGGTACTACGGCCTCACCGTGAACAGCGCGGAGAAGTCGGCGCTCAACACCATGCTCAACACCTGCTGAACTGTCGCCCGCCGGGGCAACACCGGTGATCGGGGCGTGACGTCGACGGCGTCACGCCCCGTCGCGGTCGCTGGCGGGGGCGTCGATGACGGACCGCGCCCGAGCCCAGTGGGGCCGTGGTTCGGCCGATCGGCCCGGAAAGCCGGATGACACACGCCGGCAGACGGGCAACTGAACCGGACGGAACGGTAGGGCGTAGCTGACGGCAACGGGCGTGACGGTCGTACCGTCGGGGTACTGGACCGGCGACGTCGAGGCGGGAGGAGCACGGTGGCGGCAGGTGGGCGAGGGCGACGCCGGGGCAGACTCGCCGGCTTGGCGGTAGCGCTGGTGGCGGCGGCCGCCTGCATGGCGGAGCCGGTCGGCGGACCGGCGGACCCGGGCGGGCAGCGGCAGCCGGCCGAACCGACGGCCGAGGTGACCCGTGCCGATGGCACCGACACGGTGGAGGAGTTCCGGCAGGACGTGGCCGACGCGCAGCGGCTCGCCGAGCTGTACTGGGCCGACCAGTTCAAGGCGTCGGAGCAGTCCTTCCGGCCGATCCGGCAGGTCATCCCGTACCAGCGCGACGGTGAGGTTTCCTGCGGCGGGCAGGAGGTGCCCCGCAACAACGCGGTCTACTGCACCATCGACGACTACATCGCGTACGACATCAACTGGTCCTTCGGCGCCTTCCGGCAGATCGGCGACGCGTTCGTGTTCTACCTGCTCGGCCACGAGTACGCGCACGGCATCCAGACCCGGCTCGGCATCCGGTACAACTTCACCATCCAACAGGAGTTGCAGGCCGACTGCATGGCCGGAGCGTTCCTCGGCGACTCGGTCCGGGCCGGACGGCTCACTATCGAGGAAGGCGACCTCGACGAGTTCAACGACGGACTGCTCGCCGTCGGCGACGAATCCGGCCAACCGTGGTTCGCCGAGGGCTCCCACGGCACCCCCGAGCAGCGAGCCGAGGCGTTCTTCCGCGGCTACGAACGGTCCCTGACCGCCTGCGACCTCGGTTGAGAAAGGTCACTGCGCCGAGCGCCGGACCACCGTCGGCTGACAGGATTCACCGGTTACCCGAGCCCGAGGAGGATCCGGTGAGCAGTACCCGTCCAGCCGCCGTGCTCTTCGACATGGACGGCACCCTGGTCGACAGCGAGCGGTTGTGGGACGTCGCGTTGGCCGAACTCGCCCACCACTACGGCGGCACTCTGTCCGCCGACGCCCGCCGGGCGATCGTCGGCACGGGGATGGCCGACTCGATGCGCATCCTGCACGACGACCTGGGGCAACCGCACCGGGACGCGCGGACCAGCGCCGAGTGGATCAACGCGCGGATCCTGGAGCTGTTCCGCACCGGGCTGCAGTGGCGACCGGGGGCGCTGGCGCTGCTCGGCGCGGTCCGGCGGGAGCGGATCCCGACGGCCCTGGTCACCTCCAGCGGGCGGGCCCTTGTCGAGATCGCTCTGGACACCCTCGGCCGCGACAGCTTCGACGTGGTGGTCTGCGGCGACGAGGTCGACTCGACCAAGCCGCACCCGGAGCCGTACCTGACCGCCGCCCGACTGCTCGGAGTGCCCATCGGCCGGTGCGTGGCGATCGAGGACTCGGCGACCGGGGTGGCCAGCGCGGTCGCCGCCGGGGCCGCGGTGCTGGCCGTACCCGCCGAGGTGCCGCTGGCGCCCACCGACGGCGTACACCAGTTGGAGAGCCTGCTGCTGGCGGACCTGGAACTGCTGGCGGGGCTGCTACGCCGAACCCCCGCCTGACATCGCCCACCGTCCAGGCTGGTCTGGCGGGCGCGCAGCGCGAAGGCCCCTGCCACCGATCTGGTGGCAGGGGCCTTCGCGTCGACGACTCAGTCGTGGGCGATGGCGCCCAGCACATTGATCCGGGCGGCCCGGATCGCCGGCAGCGCCGCCGCGACCACGCCGATGATGGCGGCCAGGCCGAGGAAGACACCCATCTGGCCCCACGGGAGCACCAGCTTGGTGATTCCCTCGTCGCGCAGCGCCTCCACCACCGCGGCACCCAGGCCGGCACCGACCACGACGCCGAGCAGCGCGCCGAACACCGAGATCACCACCGCCTCCACGGTGATCATCCCCATGGTCTGCGACCGGCGCAGGCCGATGGCGCGCAGCAGACCCAACTCCCGGGTCCGCTCCAGCACCGACAGGGCGAGGGTGTTGACGATGCCGAGCACCGCGATCACGATGGCCAACGCCAGCAGGATCTGGATCATCTGGAGCAGCCCGTCGAGCTGACCGGCCTGCTGTTCGATGAACGCGTCCCGATCGGCCACCGACACCTCCGGGCTGTCCGTCAGCAGCGCCTCCACCCGGGGCAGCACGTCGGACGCCCGTAGTCCCGGCTCCAACTGGATGTAGCCCTGAATCGGCTGCGGGATCGAGAAGTCACGCGCCGCCTCGGCGGGCAACGTCACGCCGCCGAAGAGCGGGGTGCTCTCGTAGATGCCGGTGACCGTGTAGCTGCGTTCCTCACCGCGAGCCAGCTGCACCGGCACCGTCGAGCCGACCGACAGCTCACGTGATTCCGCCGTGTCCGAACTGATCAGCATCTGGCCCGGCCCCAGCCGACCGATGTCCCCGGCGGTGGCGGTCGCGCCGAACATCTCCACCAGCGCGCTCGGTTCGCTGCTGGCGCCGACCCAGGTACGGTCGCCGCCGACCAGCGCCATGTCGCCGTACTCGCCGTCGACGAGGCGGACACCGGGAATCGCCTTCGCCTCGTCCAACACCGCCGGGTCGAACGTCGGCGGGCGCGGACCCGACTGCGCCCCGGCGATCACCAGCTCGGCGCTGATGCTGTCCTGCGCCAGCCCGCTGATGCTGCTCTTGGCCGAGTCCAGGATCACCGTGATGCCGGTGACCAGGGCGATGCCCACCATCAACGCGGCGGCGGTGATCGCGGTGCGGCGCGGGTTGCGACCGGAGTTGAGCCGGCCCAGCTTGCCCGGCACCCAGCCGGAGAAGACCGAGCCCAATGCCGCCACCACCGGACGACTGATCAGCGGCGTCAGCAGGGCCACCCCGATGAACGAGAACAGCACGCCACCGAGGATGGTGGCCAGCGTGCTGTCACCGGCGTGCCCGCCCAGGCCGAGGAAGAGCAGGGTGGCACCGATCGCGGTGACCAGCGCACCGCCCACGGTCACCTTGGTCAACGGCCGGTCCGGCGTGGCCACGTCCTGCATCGCCGCGATCGGTGGGATCCGCGCGGCGCGCAGCGCCGGCAGCAACGCCGCCAGCACCGTGATCACCAGACCGACGCCGAACGCGCCGATCACCGCCGACGCCGGCACCGCGACCCCGGCCAGGGCCAGCCCGCCGGCGAGGTTGCCGAACAGGTACGCCAGCAACGCACCGATGCCGATGCCGGCGGCCAGACCGAACACCGAGGCGATCAACCCGACGGCGACCGCCTCCAGCACCACCGAGCCGATGATCTGCTTGCCGCTGGCACCGACGGCCCGCAGCAACGCGAGTTCCCGGGTGCGCTGCGCCACGATGATCGAGAATGTGTTGAGGATCAGGAACGTGCCGACCAGCAGGGCCACCGCGGCGAAGCCGAGCAGGATCCGGTTGAAGAAGGACAGCCCCTCCTTCAGCCCGGCGGCGGCGTCGGCGGAGAGCTGCTCGCCGGTCTTGACCACGTAGCCGTCGCCGACCGCCGTGGCCACCGCGTCGCGCAGTTGCTCGTCGGACACCCGATCGGCGGCGGTGACCACGATGTTGCTGAACACGTCCGACTCGCCGAGCATCAGCTGCTGCGCCACCGGGGTGGTGAACATGACCTCGTTGGTGCCGCCGAGGGAGTCCCGGTCACCGCTGTAGCCGAAGATGCCGACGATGGTGAAATCCTTGCGCGGCTGGAGGGTGAGCACACCCACCCGGTCGCCGAGCGCCACCCGGCCGGCGTCCGCCAGCCCCTTGTTGATCACGATCTCGTCGTCGGCCTGCGGTGCCCGGCCCTCCCGCAACCGCACCAGGTCGCTCTCGCCGGTCCAGTTGCCGCCCAGCTGCGGCGGCCCGAACGAGGTGACGGCCTTTCCGTTGCTGCCGATCAGCCGGGCCCCGTCGGCGACGACCACGCCCGTGGCCTCGGCCACGCCGTCCACCGCGCGCACCGTCTCCAACGTGGCGGCCGGGAACGGGCTGGCGAGCTGTTCGCCCTCCAACTCGCCGAGTTCCAGCTTCGGCTTGGCGGCCACGTCGACGTCGACCTCGGCGTACGCGTCGGCGAACAGCGAGTCGAAGGAACGGCCCAGGGTGTCGGTGAGGACGAAGGCGCCCGAGACGAACATCACGCCGAGCACCACGGCCAGGCCGGACAGGATCAGCCGGACCTTGCGGGCCAGCAGACTCTTCAGAGTTGCCCGAAACATCAGCCGGCCACCTCGGCGGGCGTGTCCAGCTTCTTCATCGTGTCCAGCACCGTGTCCGCGGTCGGCTCGATCAACTCCGAGACGATCTGCCCGTCGGCGAGGAACACCACCCGGTCGGCGTACGCGGCGGCCGTCGGATCGTGAGTGACCATGACGATGGTCTGCCCGTGCTGGCGTACCGAGTCGCGCAGGAAGTTCAACACCTCCGCGCCGGAGCGCGAGTCGAGGTTGCCGGTCGGCTCGTCCGCGAAGATCACCTCGGGGCGGGCGACCAGGGCCCGGGCGCACGCCACCCGCTGCTGCTGGCCGCCGGACAACTGCGCCGGCCGGTGACCCAACCGGTCCCGCAGACCCACCGTGTCGATCACGACGTCGAACCAGGCCGGGTCCGGCTTGCGCCCGGCGATCGACAGCGGGAGCATTATGTTCTCCTTGGCGGTCAACGTCGGCAGCAGGTTGAACTGCTGGAAGATGAAGCCGACCTTGTCGCGGCGCAGCTTCGTCAGACCCGCGTCACCGAGCCCGGTGACGGTGGTCTCGCCGATCTCCACGGTCCCCCTGGTCACCGAGTCCAACCCGGCCAGGCAGTGCATCAACGTCGACTTGCCGGAACCCGACGGGCCCATGATCGCGGTGAATCGACCGCGCTCAAACTCCGCGCTGACCCCCTGTAGGGCGATGACCTGCGCCTCGCCGCTGCCGTACACCTTCCACACGTCGCTTGCCCGGGCTGCGGCCGATGCCGGCTGGCCTGTGGTAGCGGTCACGTCACGTACCTCTCCGTCGCGGTCTGCTCGCACCGCCCCCGCTGGTCCGGTGCGAGTCCATCATCTGTGCTGCCCACCGCGGATCCGTCCGACTCCGGGCGGAGCCGAAGCGGATTTCCGGCTGCGGGTACCCCCCAACCGAAGTCAGGGTTGTCCCCGACTCCGGCAGTTGTCGCCCAACTGCCGTCGGTGGTCACGGTCATCCTGGACGTTGCCGTCGCGTGAGGGTCAACCGATCTCCACCGCAGGTCGTCACGGTAGGTGACGGATGCAACGGGGGCGTTAACCCCCAGGTCGGACCAGGCCCGACTCGTACGCCAGCACCACCGCCTGCACCCGGTCGCGTAGCCCGAGCTTGGTCAACACATGTCCGACGTGCGTCTTGATGGTGGTCTCGCTCACCGACAGCGCTCGGGCGATCTCGGCGTTCGACAAGCCGCGGGCGACCTGCACGAGCACCTCCCGCTCCCGTTCGGTGAGTGCCCCCAGCGCCTTCGGTGGCGTCGCGGACGGATCCGGCAGCACGTCGGCGAAGCGGTCCAGCAGCCGACGCAGGATCCGCGGCGCCACCACCGCGTCGCCGGCGGCCACCGTGTGGATCGCGGTGACCAGATCCTCCGCCGGCACATCCTTGGCCAGGAAGCCGCTCGCCCCGGCGCGCAGCGCCCCCACCACGTACTCATCCAGATCGAAGGTGGTCAGAATGAGCACCCGCACCGGCAGCCGGGCATCCACGATCGCCCGGGTGGCGCTCACCCCATCCATCCGTGGCATCCGGATGTCCATCAGCACCACGTCCGGCAGCAACCGACGGGACAGTTCCACCGCCTCCACCCCGTCGCCGGCCTCCGCGACGATGTCCAGGTCGGCCTCCGCGCCGAGGACCATCCGGAATCCGGTACGCAGCAGCGGCTGGTCGTCGGCGAGCAGGATCCGCACCGGCCGGGCCTGCCCCGTCGAATCGGTCATCTGGTCCTCCCTGTCGACTGCACCGCTCACCAGAGCCACCTCACCGCCGGCTGGCCTCGGGCAGCGGCTCGACCGGGATCCGGGCGTACACCCGGTACCCGCCGCCGCTACGCGCGCCGGTGCGCAGGGTCCCACCGTAGAGGCCGACCCGTTCCCGCATCCCGACCAGGCCGTGCCCGATCCGACCGGTGTCCGGTGACGGCCCGCGACCGGTGTCGGTGACCTCGACCTCCACCGCGTCTCCACCGAGACCCACCCGCACCTGCGCGGTCGCCGACCCGGCATGTTTGAGGGCGTTCGTCAGCGCCTCCTGCACGATCCGGTACACGGTCAGCGCCACCCCCTCCTCCAACTGCCCCGCCGTTCCGGTCACGGTCAAGGTCACCGGCAACCCGGCCTCCCGGACCTGTTCGGTGAGGGTCGCGATACCGGCCAGGCCCGGCTGCGGCGCCAACTCCGCCGCCGGCTCGGCCTCGGTACGCAGCACGTCCAGCAGCCGGCGCAGCTCTCGCAACGTCGCCCGGCTGGTCTCCTCGATCGTGGCCATCGCCTCGTCGGCGCTGTCCGGGTCGCGGCGCAGCACCCGGCGCACCCCGGTCGCCAACACCCCCATCACGCTGACGTGGTGGGCCACCACGTCGTGCAACTCCCGGGCGATCCGGCGCCGCTCGTCCGCCACCGCCTGTTCGGCCAGCGCCCGCTGGTTGGCCTCGGCGACCCGGGCCCGTTCCCGCAGCGCCTCGGTGGAGGAGCGGCGGGCGTGCACCGTCCGGCCCACCGAGAACGACACGATCCCCACCAGGATGTTGTTCGCGATCAGGAACGCCGTGCTGACCTGCGGAACGTCCTGCGGCGGCACCACCGTGTTCACCACGGCGACCGAAAGCCACAACCCCACCGCCGCCACCAGCGCCGGACGCGCCGGATGGTAGGCCGCCATCGTGTAGGTGAGCACCACGAAGGTGAGGCTCTGCGTCGCCGGCGTCACCTCGATGACGATGGGGAGCAGCAACGTGGCCGACGCGGCGAGCAGGGCCGGCCACGGCGCCACCCGGCGCAGCACCACCGGCGTCGCGCACAACACGCTCCACCCCAGCGCCGCCGGCAACGGTCGGGGCCAGAACTCCTGGGGAGTGAGCAGGGTGAAGACGACCTCGCCCAGCACCAGGCCAACGGCGAGCAGCGCGTCGCCGGCCGCCGGATTGCGACCCAGCCACTGCCTCAGCGCGTTACCCACGCCTCGACGCTAGCCGCCCCCACCGCTGGCAGATCGTCTTGTGTGGTGACTCGTCCCTCATCCCCGGGAAGGAGGGACGCTACTCGTCGGCGCCCGGTGGCGCGGGGGAGGACCGGGCGTCACGCAGCGGATCGGGCGTCGCCGTCGGCTCCGGGAAGGGCGGCGGAGTCCCGCCGTAGCTGGGGCAACGGGCCTGATGACTGCACCAGTCACACAGCCGGCTCGGCCGGGGCCGGAAATCCCGGGCAGCGGTGGCCTGCTCGATCGCCCGCCACAACGCCACCACCGTCCGCTCGAAGCGCACCAACTCCTCGGCGTCGGGGGCGTAGTCGCACACCTCGGCGTCCTTGAGGTAGAGCAGGCGCAGCACCCGGGGCACCACGCCACGGGTGCGCCACAGGACCAGGGCGTAGAACTTCAACTGGAACAGCGCCCGCGCCTCGAACGCCTCCCGTGGGGCCCCGCCGGTTTTGTAGTCCACCACCCGCAGCGCACCGTCGGGAGCCACGTCGAGCCGGTCGAGATAGCCGCGAATCAGCAGCTCGTCGTCGACCACGGCGGAGATCAGACTCTCCCGCTCCGCCGGCTCCAGTCGGCGCGGATCCTCCACCGCGAAGTAGCCGCCCAGCAGGGCCGACGCCGAACCAAGGAACTCCGATGCGGCGGTCGGGTCGTCATCGGGGAACAACCCGGCCAACTCCGGCTGCTCGGTGACCAGGCGGTCCCACTGGCCGGCCACGAGATCACCGGCGGCCTCCGGAGTGCGGTCGGCCGGCGCCAAGTCGAACAACCGCTCCAGCACCGCGTGCACCAGCGTGCCCCGAGCCTGCTCCACGCTGGGCTGCTCGGGCAGCCGGTCGATGCTGCGGAACCGGTAGAGGAGCGGGCAGGTCTTGAAATCCGCCGCCCGCGACGGTGACAGCGAGGCCCGCACCGTCGCCGGCAGCTCCGTCGGGGTCGGGGCCTGCTGAGTGATCACCGGATCGGCCGTCATGCCCCGGAAGGTTAGGCCACCGGTATGACAGGCCGACCGCCGCCGCTCCGGTACGTGATCTCCCGCCGCGTAGCATCAGCCCGATGGAACAGCGCAGGCGACCACGGGCCGGCCAGCGCCCCGGTATGCGGGTGGGTCGGATCCTCGGGGTGCCGCTCTACCTGAACGCCTCGATCCTGCTGCTCGCCCTCCTGATCACGGTCCTGTACGGCGAACTGGCCGGCCAACGACTGCAACTGTCCCCGCTCGGCGGCTATCTCGTCGGCGCCGGGTTCGTCCTCGCGCTGCTCGGCTCGGTGCTGGCCCACGAACTCGGCCACGCCCTCACCGCCCGCCGCTTCGGCATCGGGGTGCGCGGAATCACTCTGGAGCTGCTCGGCGGCTACACGGAGATGGACCGCGACGCACCCTCGCCACGGGTGGACCTGCTGGTGTCGCTGGCCGGGCCGGCCGTCTCCGCCGTGCTCGGCGCGGCCGCCGTCGCCGCGACGCTTGCCCTGCCCGATCGCACCGTGGCCGACCAGCTCGCCTTTCAACTCGCGGCGAGCAACGTCATCGTCGCGCTGTTCAACATCCTGCCCGGGCTGCCTCTGGACGGTGGTCGGGCGCTGCGTGCGGTGGTCTGGGCGCTGACCCGGGACCGGCACCGGGCCACCGAGGTCGCCGGTTGGGCCGGACGGATCCTCGCCGTCGGCATCGCGCTGCTGGTGGCGGCGCTCTACGCGATCGACGTGCTGAGCCTGCTGGCCCTGCCGCTGACGGCCCTTGTCGCCCTCACCCTCTGGCACGGTGCCGGGCAGTCGATCCGGATGTCCCGCATCAGCCGGCGGCTCCCCCTGGTCGACCTGGCCACCCTCGCCCGCCCGGTGCACACCGTGCCCACCGGCACCCCGCTGGCCGAGGCGCAGCGCCGCGCCGCGCAGACACACCCGACCACCGGGCCGCAGCACCCGGCCGCGTTGCTGGTCACCGACTCCGCCGGCCGGCCGGTGGCCCTGGTCGACCCGGCCGCCGCCGCGGCGGTGCCGGAGGCCCGCCGCCCCTGGCTGGCCGTGGACGCGGTCGCCCGTACCCTCGCCGACCTGCCGGCCATGCCGGTGGACACGGACGGCGAACGGGTGCTGGAGACCGTGCAGACCCACCCGGGCGCACAGTACGTCGTGACGGCAGGCGAAGATGTCGTCGGCGTTCTGCACATCGCGGATCTGGCTCAACTGCTCGAACCTCACCGGAAGATGAACACGTGACCGTCACCCACTCCGCCCACCCGGCCAGCGAACTCTCCGAGCGGAAGGTGGAGCCGCCCGCGGTTCGGCGTGGGCCGTTCCAGCCCGGTGACCGGGTGCAGCTGACCGACCCCAAGGGGCGGATGCACACGGTGACCCTGGAGCCGGGGAAGGAGTTCCACACCCACCGCGGCATCCTGGCGCACGACGCGTTGATCGGGCTGCCCGACGGCAGCGTGGCGACCACCTCCGGTGGTGGCACCGCCTTCCTGGCCCTGCGCCCACTGCTGTCGGACTACGTGCTCTCCATGCCGCGCGGCGCCCAGGTGATCTACCCCAAGGACGCTGCCCAGATCGTCGCCATGGGTGACATCTTCCCCGGCGCCAAGGTTCTCGAGGCCGGCGCCGGCTCCGGAGCGCTGAGCTGCTCGCTGCTGCGCGCGGTCGGCACCGCCGGCGAACTGCACTCCTACGAACTCCGCGACGACTTCGCCCAGATCGCCCGCCGCAACGTCGAGTCGTTCTTCCAGGGCCCGCACCCGGCCTGGCACCTGCACGTCGGTGACGTCGCGACGTGCCGCGAGACCGGTTTCGACCGGATCATCCTGGACATGCTGACTCCCTGGGAGAACCTCGACATGGTCGAACGCGCGCTGCTGCCCGGCGGCGTGTTCATCGGCTACGTGGCCACCACCCCGCAGCTGTCCGAGCTGGTGGAGGCGCTGCGCGAGCGCGGCGGCTGGACCGAGCCCCGGGCCTGGGAGTCACTGGTCCGGGACTGGCACGCCGAAGGGCTGGCGGTCCGCCCCGACCACCGGATGATCGCCCACACCGCCTTCCTCGTCTCCGCGCGTAAGCTCGCCCCCGGAGTCACCGCCCCGCCACGGCGCCGCAAGCCCAGCAAGGGCACCGAGGCGTACGCGCAACGCCGGCAGGCGCTGCGCGAGGCGGAGGCGGCCCGGCAGGCGACCGTGGTGCCGCACGAGGCGCCCGCCGAGCAGACACGACCCGACGTGGCGCAGGAGACGGACAGGCCGTGACGGCGGAGGTTTTCCGATGAGTGAGCGTCAGCGAGCGAATCATCAACTCGGCGCCCTCGTGCCTCATGCCGGCCCGCAGCGCAGCGGAGGGCCGGCATGAGCCGTCCCGGCTTCGGCGGGGGTGACCTGCCCGCGGTCTTTCCCGACTGGTCGCCGTACACCGACCTGGAATCCGCGGCGCGCGCCTACCTGCGCGACCCCGATGTCGCCCTGGAAGCGCTCGGCGGCGTGCTGCGTGGGGCGTCGGTGCTCGGCTTCACCCTGGAACGCTTCGTCAACGAGGTGAACGGCGTGTGGCAGGAGGTCGTCGTCTGCGACGGCAGCCGCCTGGTGCTCTGGCATGGCGAGGACGTGCCGCCGGGCGAGGGCCCGCCAGGCTCGATGACCTCCTCGCTGCGGGTGGTGCCGGCCTCCTCGGTCACCGAGGTCGGCTGCCGGCGCCGGCTGTTCCGCCACGACAACGGCGAGATCCGGGTCGACAGCATCGACGTCTACCTGCTGCTGACCTCACTGGACGAGTCGCCGCCGAGCGAGGAGGCCGCTGGCGGCCCGCGCCACGACGCGCTGCGCTTCGGTAAGACGCTCGACGACGGTGGCGCCGGACAGATCGCCCGGTTGGAGGAGTTCGCCCGGCTGGTCGCCTCGGTCGTCGGTCGCCCGTTGCTGTAGCCCGACCGGGTGATTCCGGGGCCAGCGGGTCAGTCCTCGGCCTCCGGACCGGCGACCTCGACGCCGTCGCTGCTGCGGACGACGTGGATGCAATCGCCCGGGCACTCCCTCGCCGAGTCGATCACCTCGAGGCGCAGGTGCTCCGGCACGTCCACCCGACCGCCCGGCGCCTGCACCAGCTCGCCGTCGGGCCCCTTGACGTAGGCCAGCCCGTCGACGTCGAACTCGAAGACCTCCGGCGCGTACTGCACGCACAGCCCGTCGCCCGTACACAGATCCTGGTCGACCCAGACCTGCAGCTGATCGGTCGCGACCTCGGTCACCGGTGCACCCCCTATGTTCTCCCGTCCCACCCCTCGACGGTACCCGAATGCCCGTACCCGCCCGTCGGCCCGCCCTTGGCGATCAAGCTTCGGTGACGGGCGCGTTGCGGAGGACCGAATCGGGCTCATAGCGGCTAGTGTTAGCTCAGAACGTTCAAGCCCCCCGGGGAGGTGGGACGTGGCACGCAGCGACGACGCGGACTCGCGCGCCGCACGGTGGGAGAAGGAGGCCCACGATCTCTCCACGCAGGTCGCGTTCCTTCAAGAGGAACTCGCTCTGGTGCGGCGCAAGTTGACCGAGAGCCCCCGACACGTCCGGCAGCTCGAAGAGCGGCTGGCCGCCACCCAGGCGCAGTTGGCGCGGCTGACCGAGAACAACGACCGGCTGGTGAGCACCCTCAAGGAGGCTCGCGCGCAGATCGTGACGCTCAAGGAGGAGATCGACCGGCTCGCACAACCCCCAAGTGGCTACGGCGTATTCCTGGCCCGGCACGACGACGGCACGGTCGACGTCTTCACCGGCGGACGGAAACTGCGTGTGGCCGTCTCGCCATCGCTCGACGTCGGCGAGCTGCGGCGCGGCCAGGAGGTCCTGCTCAACGACGCGCTCAACATCGTCGACGCGTTCGGCTACGAGCGGGTCGGCGAGGTGGTCATGCTCAAGGAGATCCTCGCCGGTCCCGAAGGCGCGCCGGGTGACCGGGCGCTGGTGGTCTCGCACTCCGACGAGGAACGCATCGTGCACCTGGCCGAGACCCTGATCGGCAGTCCGATCCGGGCCGGCGACTCGCTCATGATCGAACCTCGCTCGGCGTACGCGTACGAGCGGATTCCCAAGAGCGAGGTCGAGGAACTCGTGCTGGAGGAGGTGCCGGACGTCGACTACACCGACATCGGCGGCCTGCACTCCCAGATCGAGCAGATCCGCGACGCGGTGGAACTGCCGTTCCTGCACGCCGACCTGTTCCGTGAGCACCAGCTGCGCCCGCCGAAGGGCATCCTGCTCTACGGCCCGCCCGGCTGCGGCAAGACGCTGATCGCCAAGGCGGTGGCCAACTCGCTCGCCAAGAAGATCGCCGAGCGGCGGGGCGAGGAGAAGCACACCAGCTTCTTCCTCAACATCAAGGGCCCCGAGCTGCTCAACAAGTACGTAGGCGAGACCGAGCGGCACATCCGACTGATCTTTCAGCGAGCCCGAGAGAAGGCCGGTGAAGGCACTCCGGTCATCGTCTTCTTCGACGAGATGGACTCGGTCTTCCGTACCCGCGGCTCGGGTGTCTCCTCCGACGTGGAGAACACCATCGTGCCGCAGTTGCTCAGTGAGATCGACGGCGTCGAGGGGCTGGAGAACGTCATCGTCATCGGCGCCTCCAACCGGGAAGACATGATCGACCCGGCGATCCTGCGCCCGGGGCGACTCGACGTGAAGATCAAGATCGAGCGTCCGGACGCCGAGGCGGCCAAGGACATCTTCTCCAAGTACATTCTCTCCGGCCTGCCGCTGCACGCAGACGACCTGACCGAACACGGCAGCGACCCCCAGGCCACCGTCGCCGCGATGATCGACGCGGTGGTGCTGCGGATGTACTCGGAGACGGAGGAGAACCGCTTCCTGGAGGTCACCTACGCCAACGGTGACAAGGAGGTCCTGTACTTCAAGGACTTCAACTCCGGCGCGATGATCCAGAACATCGTCGACCGGGGCAAGAAGATGGCCATCAAGGAGTTCCTGACCTCCGGTCGCAAGGGGCTGCGCCTGCAGCACCTGCTCGACGCCTGCGTCGACGAGTTCCGCGAGAACGAGGACCTGCCGAACACCACCAACCCGGACGACTGGGCCCGCATCTCCGGCAAGAAGGGCGAGCGGATCGTCTACATCCGCACGCTCGTCTCCGGTGGCAAGGGGACCGAGGCCGGACGCTCCATCGAGACCGCCAGCAACACCGGTCAGTACCTCTGACCGCAGCGCGCCATCGGGGCCCGCGACGCACCGCGTCGCGGGCCCCTTCGTACTCCTGGACCGGGTCGCGTAAGGTCCGCCACCCCGGTCCAGGGACGAACCCGCCCCACCGCCACGCCCCCGGGTGGCGAAGTGGCGACTACGCTCGACATGACGGGGACCGGTCGGGCAAACGAAGCGGGTAGGTCGATGAGCGTTAGACGAATCATGGGCACCGAGGTCGAGTACGGCATCTCCGTGCCCGGCCAGGCCGGCGCCAACCCGATGGTCACCTCATCCCAGGTGGTCAACGCCTACGGTGCCCGACCGGAACTGAACCGCGGTGGCCGGGCCCGCTGGGACTACGAGGAGGAGTCGCCGCTGCGGGACGCCCGGGGCTTCACCTACTCCGGCGCGGCCTACGACCCGGCCGAGGCGCTCGCCGACGAGGACCTCGGCCTGGCCAACGTGATCCTGACCAACGGGGCACGGCTCTACGTCGACCACGCCCACCCGGAGTACTCCACCCCCGAGGTCACCACCCCCCGCGACGTCGTCCGCTGGGACAAGGCGGGAGAGCGGGTGATGGCGGAGGCGGCGCGGCGGGCCGCCACGATCCCCGGCACCGCACCGATCCACCTCTACAAGAACAACACCGACAACAAGGGCGCCAGCTACGGGGCGCACGAGAACTACCTCATGCGCCGGCAGACGCCGTTCGCCGACGTCGTGGCGTACCTGACGCCGTTCTTCGTCACCCGGCAGATCGTCTGCGGCGCCGGCCGCGTCGGCATCGGCCAGGACGGCGGCCAGAGCGGCTTCCAGATCTCCCAGCGTGCCGACTTCTTCGAGGTCGAGGTCGGCCTTGAGACCACGCTCAAGCGGCCGATCATCAACACTCGTGACGAGCCGCACGCCGACGCGGACAAGTACCGCCGCCTGCACGTGATCATCGGAGACGCGAACCTCTCGGAGATCTCCACCTATCTCAAGGTGGGCACCACCGCGTTGATCCTCACGATGATCGAGGAGAAGGCGCTCGGCCCCGACCTCGGCATCGCCGACCCCGTCGGCGAGCTGCGCGCGGTCAGTCACGACCCGTCGCTGTCGCACCTGATGCGGCTGCGCGACGGACGCCGGCTGACCGCGATGGACGTGCAGTGGGCCTACCTGGAGCGGGTGCGCGCGTTCGTCGACGACCGCTACGGCAACGACGTCGACGAGCAGACCGCCGACGTGCTGAGCCGTTGGGAAGACATGCTCGACCGGCTGGGGCGCGACGTGATGCTCTGCGCCGACGAACTGGACTGGGTGGCGAAGCTGCGGCTGCTGGAGGGCTACCGGGAGCGGGAGAAGCTCGGCTGGGGCTCGCACAAGCTCCAACTGGTCGACCTGCAGTATTCCGACGTACGCCCGGAGAAGGGTCTCTACCACCGGCTGGTCTCCCGTGGGTCCATGAAGACGCTGCTCAGCGACGAGGAGAGCCGTACGGCGATGACGGAGCCGCCCGAGGACACCCGGGCCTACTTCCGGGGCCGCTGCCTGGCCCAGTATGCCTCCGAGGTGGTCGCCGCCAGCTGGGATTCGGTGATCTTCGACGTCGGCCGGGAGTCGTTGGTTCGGGTGCCGATGATGGAGCCGGAGCGTGGCACCAGGCGGCATGTCGGCGAGTTGTTCGACCGCTGTGCCAGCGCCAAGGATCTGCTGGAGACCCTGACCGGCGGCTGACCCCCGTCCGACGTGGATCAGCTGTTCGTTCCCCGCGCGCGGGTACCGGCGCGCGGGGAACGTTTCGTCGCTCCCGCGAGGTAAGTTCATCGCAGGGAGATCGTGGAGGAGGCAACGATGGCCACTCGTGACAGCGGCGGTCAGTCGCAGTCCGGCAAGTCCCGTCAGGGCGAAGAGGTCGAGGACGTCACCGTCGAGGCGAACCCGGAGGTCGCCGAGCGGCACGCCGAGATCACCGAGGACGTCGACGACCTGCTCGACGAGATCGACTCCGTCCTCGAGGAAAACGCCGAAGAATTCGTGAGAGGTTACGTGCAAAAAGGAGGTCAGTGAATATATAGGTTAAATTGGGTCAAGCGCCCCAGCGGTCGCGGCAGTTGCTGCAAGCCCTGCCATAACACCCGTACCAGTGAGACCAAACAGCGGCTTCATGGCGGCAGCCGCGAGTATCACCTGCGGCGGCGGTATGGCATCGGGCAGAAGGAGTTCGACGAGCTGCTGGCCGAGCAGGGCGGCTCTGAGCGGTCTGCGGTGACCCGATCCAGAACATGTGGACCACGATCATCGCACCGGGTGGGTGCGCGGGATACTCTGCTTCAACTGCAACGGTGGTCTTGGCCAGTTCCGTGACAGTCCGACGAGGCTGGCCAGGGCCGTCACGTACCTGAGAGGAACCACGTGGCAGCGGGTTTTGATCCATCCGGGCGTCTTCCAGATGTGTTCACCAACGCGGGGACGTCCTCCTTCACGGCATTCCTGAGCAAGGTGGCCCCTGAGATGCTGCCGGGCCGTCGGGCGCTGCCCCCGGGCATGGCCGCCGCCGATATGGCCCCGCACGCCACCACGATCGTGGCCATCGCCGCGGCCGGTGGTGTCGTGATGGCCGGTGACCGGCGGGCCACCATGGGCAACCTGATCGCCCAGCGGGACATCGAGAAGGTGCACCCCGCCGACGCGTACTCGCTGGTGGGCATCGCCGGCGCCGCCGGCATCGGCATCGAGCTGATGCGGCTGTTCCAGGTGGAGCTGGAGCACTACGAGAAGATCGAGGGCGTGATGCTGTCCCTCGACGGCAAGGCGAACCGGCTCGCCTCGATGATTCGCGGCAACCTGGGTGCGGCGATGCAGGGACTGGCGGTGATTCCGCTCTTCGCCGGGTTCGACCTGGCGGCCAACGATCCGGCGCGGGCGGGGCGGATCTTCAGTTTCGACGTCACCGGCGGCCCGTACGAGGAGACCGGCTACGACGCCATCGGCTCGGGTTCGCTGTTCGCCAAGTCGGCGTTGAAGAAGCGGTTCCGGACCGGTCTGTCCGTAGACGACGCGGTGCGGTTGGCGGTCGAGGCGCTCTACGACGCCGCCGACGACGACACCGCGACCGGCGGTCCCGACCTGACGCGGCGGATCTACCCGGTGGTGATGACCGCGACGGCGGAGGGCACGCACCGGCTGACCGACGCGGAGACCTCGGCGATCGCGGAGGGCGTCGTCGCCGGTCGGATGGAGAATCCGGGCGGCTGAGCCGCCCGTCCGCAGCTGATCCCGTTTCCCGAGTACCGCCCGAAGGAGAGCCGCCGCCGTGGCCATGCAGTTCTACGCCTCGCCCGAGCAGATCATGCGCGACCGTTCCGAGTTGGCCCGCAAGGGCATCGCTCGGGGCCGCAGCGCGGTGGTCGTCAGCTACGCCGGCGGGGTGCTCTTCGTTGCCGAGAATCTTTCCAGCACGCTGCACAAGGTCAGTGAGATCTACGACCGGATCGGCTTCGCCGCCGTGGGGCGGTACAACGAGTTCGAGAACCTGCGCCGGGCCGGAGTGCGGATGGCCGACCTGAACGGTCTGAGCTACGACCGCCGGGACGTGACCGGTCTGGCGTTGGCCAACTCGTACGCGCAGATTCTCGGTGCCATCTTCACCGAGCAGTCGAAGCCGTTCGAGGTGGAGATCTGTGTGGCAGAGGTGGGTGCCACGCCGGAGGGGGACTCGCTGTACCGGTGCACCTATGACGGGTCGGTGACCGACGAGCCTGGCCGGATGGCCATGGGCGGTCAAGCCGAGGCGATCTCCGGGGTGCTCAAGTCGAACCATCGGCCGGACATGTCGCTCGGCGACGCGGTGAAGGTGGCGGTGCAGGCGCTGGGCAGTGTCGGCGGCGAGGGCGGTGCCGCCCGCACGATCGCCGGCGACCAGTTGGAGGTCGCGATCCTGGACCGTAACCGGGTGGGGCGTACCTTCCGACGGATCACCGGGGCCGCGTTGACCGCTCTGCTCGACGGCGATGCGGCCGGCGAGTCGGCGGCAGAGGGTGAGCGGGCGCAGACCCCGACCACGCCGACCGAGGAGGGGCACAAGCCGACCACTTCGGCCGGCTCCGCTGACCTGGAGGACAAGCCGGGCGACAAGTCCGGCAGCTGATCCTCATCCCGAGCAGTGGCGGTGCCCGATCGGTTTCGACCGGTCGGGCACCGCGTCGTTCGGGTCGCTGGCCGGCGTACGGTGCGGCTTCGGGACGGGTCAGTGGCGGGCGAGCAGCGGCCGGGCGGCCGCCCACCACCCTGCGGCGACCGCGTTGAAGACGCCCGTCCCGGGTGGTGCTGCCACGTTCGACGTGGCGACGCGGGCGGTCATCAGGTCGGCGAGGGTGCCGTCGCCGACGGTGCGTTCGGTCTGTAGCCGGCGCCGACGGGCGCGTATCCAGTCCCGGTGACGCCACAGCCACGCCCAGCCGCGGGCCTTCTGGCGTCCCCAGCCGCCCGCCAACGCGGCGGTGAGCATGGCGACCTCGGTGAGCAGCAGCATCGGTGCCAGCAGCACCAGGGTCCGGCCCTGGTACGCGGTGAGCAGGGTGAGCAGGCGGTTGCGTTCGACCAGGTAGAGCTTGAGGTCGTTGCGGGAGAACTCGTAGTGGTGCAGGACGACGGCGTCGGGCACGTACTCCAGCCGGAGGCCGCGTTGCCGCAGCCGCAGGCTGAGCTCGGTGTCCTCGTGGTAGGCGAAGTACTCGTCGGGGAAGCCGTCGAGTTCCTGCCAGCGGTGCCGGCTGATGACGAAACAGCAGCCGCTCAGCGAGGGTACGGCGGTGCGCCTCGCGTGGGCGCTGACCGGTTCGCCGTAGCCGCCGGCCCAGGACAGGCCGGTGAAGTGCAGCGGGTTGCCCGAGGTGTTGATCAGGTCGGGGTCGTGGGCGAGCCGGATGGAGGCCATCGCGGCGCCGATCCCCGGCTCAGCGGCCACCGCGACGACCTTGGCGAGGGCGTCGGGCGCCACGATGGCGTCGGAGTTGACGAAGGCCAGCCAGTCGCCGGTGGCCTCGGCGGCACCGATGTTGCAGCCGCCGGCGTAGCCGGTGTTCGCCTCCGGCCGGATGACCCGCACGCCGGGCAGGCCCTTGACCACGTCGATGCCGTTCCCGGTGCAGCCGTTGTCGACCACGACCAGTTCGACGTCGACGCCGGTGCTGGCCAGTACGGCCCGCGCGGCGTCGACCAGCCAGGGTTCGGCGCCGTAGGCGAGCATCACGGCGGTGACGCGGGGCGGCCTCATGGGGTTCCTCCGCTGGTGGTGGCGGGCAGCGGCGCCGCGATCGGTGGACCGGGCGGGGTTGCCCGGCGACGCCGCAGCAGAGTGACCATGATGCCGGCGGCCACCACGGAGCCGACGGTGTAACCGAGTTCGACGCGCAGCGCGACGGGCAGCGGGGGCAGGGTCGCGACGACCAGCGCGGCGACGCCGATGGTCCAGGCCAGCGCCTGGGCGCGATGCCGGCCGCGGGCCAGCAGGGCCTGACCGAGCACCATCGCCCACAGGTACGCCAGGGTGGCCACCGAGAGCCAGGCGAAGTCGCCGTGGCCGAGGACGTCGGGGGTGTCGAAGAGAACCCGCACGAGCGCCGGGCCGAACAGGGCAGCGAGGATGCCGCCGAGGGCCCCGAGGGCGGTGACGACGGCCAGGGATCGGTGGAGCAGGGCGCGGAAGGCGGGCTCGTCGCCGGTGGCGGCGGCGGTGGAGAGGCCGGGTAGCAGCGCGGCCTGCATCGAGCCGAAGACGAACAGCGGTATGCGGACCAGCACCAGCGCGGAGAGCAGCGTCCCGGCGATGGCGACCTCGGTCGGGTCGAGCAGCCGTACGTTGATCACTCCGACGTTGACGACCACCTGGGCGAGCAGGCTGGAGACGGTGAGTAGCGCGAGTCCGCGTAGCAGCGGCGGCCAGGGGACCGTCGGTCCGCGGCCGATGGTCCGGGCGACCGGTGCGACGGTCAGTACGACGGCGGCCAGCGGTGCCGCGACCAGGACCAGCGCGTAGGCGACGGGGGAGTCCACGCCGGTGACGGCGAGAGCCGCGACCAGACCGATGCGCAGTCCGCCGTCGAGACCGAGTTGGGTGCCGTACCAGCCGAAGCGGCGCAGGCCGGAGAGCACACCTCGGCTGGTGTGCGCGACGGCCAGGGCGGCCAGCGCGCCACCGAGGGCGGGCACCATCGCGGGGTCGCCGTCGAAGAGCCGGTCGGTGAGGAGGTCCGCGCCACCGGTGGTGAGTACCAACAGCAGGCCGAGCACGGCGGCGGCGACGGCGCCGCCGCGGGCCAGTACCGGCCCGGGTGGCAGCCCGCGGGTGTGCCGGGCCGCGACGAGGCGGGCGACCTCCTGCTCGACGGGGAGGAACACGCCGATGCCGAGGGTGAACACGACGGACCAGAGCACCGACAGTGCGGAGTATTCGGCGGCGTCGAGGTGGTGTCCGGCCACGGCGAGGTGGACGTAGGAGGCCAGTCCGACCACGGCGAGTCCGATGGCGACGCCGACGGTGCCGGGTGGGACGAGTCGGAGCAGGCGGCGGATCACCGGCGGATGAGGGCGAGGGTGAGGACGGCCAGCGCCCGGCCGAGATAGATCATCGCCCGGGTGGGGGAGTGGCTGGGGGTGCCCGCCATCCGGCGGCGCATGGTGACCGGGACCTGCTGGATCCGGTAGCCGCGGCGGGCGGCGTGCACCAGCGTCTCGACGGTGTCGCCGAGGTACTCGACGGGGTACCAGTGGGCGAACATCGCGATCATCCGGCGGTTGGCGGCCCGGAAGCCGCTGGTGGTGTCGGTGAGCGTGGCGCCGGCCAGGCCGGACAGCACCAGCGACAGCACGGCCATCGCCCAGCGGCGGGGGCCGCGTACGGTGTATTCGCCCTCGCCAGCGAACCGGGCCCCGATTACCAGGTCGTAGTCGTCGAGCAGGTCGACCAGCTTCGGCACGTACCGGGGATCGTGCTGCCCGTCGGCGTCGACCTGCACGGCGGCGTCGTAGTCGTGGTCGTGTGCGTAGCGGTAGCCGAGCCGCATGGCGCCACCGACGCCGAGGTTGTAGGGCAGCCGGGCGACGCGGGCACCGGCGGCGGTGGCGACGGCGGCGGTGTGGTCGGAGGAGCCGTCGTCGACGACGAGCACGTCCGCAGCGGGTAGTTCGCCCCGGATCTCGCCGACGACGTCGCCGATGGTGGCGGCCTCGTTGAGCGCCGGAACGATGATGAGGAGTCGCTTGCCATCAATCATCGCGGGAGGTCACTTCCGTCCGTGCCATCCGTTCGGCTTCGACTTCGGCGCGAAGCAGGGCGAACTCCTCGGCGAGGGTGCGGGTCTCCTCCTCCAGCGCGCTGACCTCCCAGCTCAGGTGGATGCAGACCAGCAGGAGGAAGACGATTCCGAGGAAGAGCACCAGGCTGACTCCGGAGGCGACGCCCAGCAGGTCGGCGACGCCGTCGAGCAGCCGGGGGAACAGCGACAGCGGGACCACCACGAACAGCAGGCCGAGCCAGAGCATGCCGTACTTCTCGCGTAGTTGACGGCGGCGCAGCAGCTCGACGATGGCGGCCAGCAGAAGCAGGCCGGTCAGGCCGGTGACCAGGGTGAGCTTCAAACGACCTCCTGCGGGGAGGGCGGGGCGGCGAGGGTGAACGCGTCGGCCAGGGTGGCGTGCCAATCCGGTAGGGGCGGCAGCCCGGCCTCCGCCCACCGGCCGTGCGCCAGCACACTGTACGTCGGCCTGGGGGCGGGTCGCACGAACCGGGCGCTGGTGGTGGGGCGGATCCGGTCCGGATCGAGGCCGTGCCGGGCGAACACGGCGCGGGCCAGGCCGTACCAGGTGGTCTCGCCGGAGCAGGTGCCGTGGTAGATCCCGGGTGCGGCGTGTCCGCTGTGGGCGGCCTCGGCGAGCTTGACCAGGTGGCGGGCGAGGGCGTGGGACCAGGTTGGCTGGCCGCGCTGGTCGTCGACGACGTCGAGGGTGTCGCGCCGGTCGGCCAGGTCGAGCATGGTGGTCACGAAGTTGCGGCCGTGGGTGCCGTAGAGCCAGGCGGTACGTACCACGTATCCGGTGTCGGGTAGCAGCCGGGTCACGGCTTGTTCCCCGACGAGCTTGCCGCGACCGTACGCGTTGAGCGGGGCGGTCGGCGCGTCCTCGGGGTAGGGGGCGCTGGCGGTGCCGTCGAAGACGTAGTCGGTGGACAGGTGCAGCAGGCGGGCGTCGTGCGCGGCGCAGGCGGTGGCGAGGTGGACGACGGCGTCGCCGTTGACGGCGGTGGCCACCGACTCGTGTGTCTCGGCGCCGTCGACGTCGGTCCAGGCGGCGGTGTTGATCACCACATCGTGCCCGTCGACGGCGGCCTGCACGGCGGCGCTGTCGGTGATGTCCAGTTCGCTGCGGGAGACGGCGGTGGCTTGGTGTTCCGGTCGTGCGGCGAGGACGTCGACCAGGTCGCGTCCGAGCATCCCGCCGGCGCCGGTCACCAGGAACCTCACGCGTTCGCTGCTTTCAGCGGCTTCCACCAGGCGCGGTTGTCCCGGTACCAGCGGACGGTCTCGGCGAGACCGATGTCGAGGGTGATGCTGGGGGCGTACCCGAGCTCCTTGCTGATCTTGGTGATGTCGAGGGCGTAGCGGCGGTCGTGTCCCTTGCGGTCGGCGACGGGAGTCACCCGGTCCCAGCCCGCGTCGCAGGCGTCGAGGAGCCGGGCGGTCAGTTCCTTGTTGGTCAGTTCGGTGCCGCCGCCGATGTGGTAGATCTCACCGGCGCGACCCTTGTCCTGGACGAGGGCGATGCCGCGGCAGTGGTCGTGCACGTGCAGCCAGTCGCGGACGTTGCCGCCGTCGCCGTAGAGCGGGACGCCGTGTCCGTCGAGGAGATTGGTGACGAACAGCGGGATGACCTTCTCCGGGTACTGGTAGGGCCCGTAGTTGTTGGAGCAACGGGTCACCACCACGTCGAGGCCGTGGGTGCGGTGGTAGGCCAGGGCGAGCAGGTCGGAGCCGGCCTTCGACGCCGAGTAGGGGGAGTTGGGGGCCAGCGGCCAGTCCTCGGTCCAGGCGCCGTCGGTGATGGAGCCGTAGACCTCGTCGGTGGAGACGTGCACGAACCGGGCGGTGCCGTGCCGCAGCGCGGCGTCGAGCAGGTTCTGGGTACCGAGGACGTTTGTGGTGACGAAGGGGGCGGCACCGGCGATCGAGCGGTCGACATGGGACTCGGCGGCGAAGTGCACGACGACGTCCTGCCCGGCGACGGCCCGGTCGACCACGTCGGGGTCACGGATGTCGCCCGGCAGGAAGCGCAGCCGGGGGTCGTCGGCCACGGGCGCGAGGTTGGCCAGGTTGCCGGAGTAGGTGAGCGCGTCGAGCACGGTGACCTGGGCCGGTTCCCACGGGGGCACGCCCGCCGCGCCGCCACCGGGGACGCCGAGCAGCGTCCGGACGTATTCCGAGCCGATGAAGCCGGCGCCGCCGGTGACCAGGATCCTCACGAGTCCGGAAGTCTACGCGAAACGGCCACATCGACAGTGCAGGCTTGCGCGATTGTTCGTCCGATTGCAGGTAGGCTGCCCCGGATGCGTGGAATCCTGCTGGCCGGCGGCACCGGGTCCCGGCTGTGGCCGATCACCCGGGCGGTGTCGAAACAACTGATGCCGGTCTTCGACAAGCCGATGATCTACTACCCCCTCTCCACCCTGGTGATGGCCGGGATACACGAGATCCTGGTGATCACCACGCCGGAGGAGCAGGGCCAGTTCCAGCGGCTGCTCGGCGACGGCGGTCAGTTCGGGCTCCGGCTGGAGTACGTCGCCCAGCCTCGCCCGGAGGGCATCGCGCAGGCGTTCGTGCTCGGCGCGGACTTCATCGGCGACGAGTCGGTGGCGTTGATCCTCGGCGACAACATCTTTCACGGGATGGGCCTGGGCCGGCAGTTGGCGGCGGGCGAGTCGGCGGGTGGCCGGATCTTCGCCTACCCGGTGGCCAATCCGCAGGCGTACGGCGTGGTGCACTTCGACGCCGACGGTCGGGTGCTGTCTATCGAGGAGAAGCCGCAGCGCCCGACGTCCCGGTACGCGGTGCCCGGCCTGTACTTCTACGACAACCGGGTGGTGGAGATCGCCCGGGGGCTCACCCCCAGCCCCCGGGGCGAGTTGGAGATCACGGCGGTGAACGAGGCGTATCGGCGGTGGGGTGAGCTGTCGGTCACCGTGCTGGACCGGGGAACCGCCTGGCTGGACACCGGCACCTTCACCTCGCTGGTGCAGGCTGCGGAGTTCGTCCGGGTGATCGAGGAACGACAGGGCATGAAGATCGGCTGTGTCGAGGAGGCCGTCTGGCGGGCCGGGCTGATCGACGACGCCCAGTTGCGTTCCCTGGCCGAGCCGCTGACCAGGAGCGGCTACGGGAACTATTTGCTCGATCTACTCGCCGCCGGTGGGCGGCAGGAGCCGACCGGTGAGTTCTTTCAGGTGGGGGTGGCCCGATGAAGCTGCGGCCGTTGAGCGTCGAGGGCGCCTGGGAGATCACCCCGCAGCAGCACGGCGACCCGCGCGGGCTGTTCCTGGAGTGGTACCGCTTCGACCAGTTGGGCGAGGCGGTCGGGCACCCGCTGCGGCTGGCCCAGGCAAACCTGTCCATCTCGGCCCGGGACGTGGTGCGCGGTATCCACTTCGCCGACGTGCCACCGGGGCAGGCGAAGTACGTCACCTGTCTGCGGGGGGCCGTGCTGGACGTGATCGTCGACCTGCGGCTCGGCTCGCCCACCTTCGGCCGGTGGGAGGGGGTGCGCCTGGACGACGTGGACCGGCGCGCGGTCTATGTGGCCGAGGGGCTCGGCCACGGGTTCTGCGCGTTGACCGACGACGCCACCGTGACCTATCTCTGCTCCACCACGTACAACCCGTCGGCCGAGCACACGGTGCATCCGCTGGACGACGAGTTGGGCATCGACTGGCCGACCACCGGGGCGCAGCTGTCGGCCCGCGACGCCGCGGCGCCGACCCTGGCGCAGGCCCGAACGGCCGGGCTGCTGCCGCGGTACGACGCGTGCCGTCGGTATGTCGAGACTCTCGCCGTGATGGCCGGTTCCACAGACGGTTGAGGCCGGCACGTCCCTGACAGTGACGAACAGGGCCTCCTTACGGCTAATGTCTCATCATGGAACGGCGAATCTTCGGTCTGGAGACCGAGTACGGCGTCACCTGTACCTACCGCGGACAGCGGCGGCTGTCCCCTGACGAGGTGGCCCGGTACCTCTTCCGCCGGGTCGTGTCCTGGGGTCGGTCGAGCAACGTTTTTCTGCGTAACGGCGCGCGGCTCTACCTGGACGTCGGCTCACATCCCGAGTACGCCACCCCGGAGTGCGACTCGGTGATCGACCTGGTCGCCCACGACCGGGCCGGCGAGCGGATCCTGGAGGGGCTGCTCATCGACGCGGAGAAGCGGCTGCACGACGAGGGCATCGCCGGAGAGATCTACCTGTTCAAGAACAACACCGACTCGGCCGGCAACTCGTACGGCTGCCACGAGAACTACCTGGTGTCCCGGCACGGTGAGTTCGGCCGGCTCGCCGACGTGCTGATCCCGTTCCTGGTCACCCGGCAGCTGATCTGCGGCGCGGGCAAGGTGTTGCAGACGCCGCGCGGCGCGGTCTACTGCCTGTCCCAGCGGGCCGAGCACATCTGGGAGGGTGTCTCCTCGGCGACCACCCGCAGCCGCCCGATCATCAACACGCGGGACGAGCCGCACGCCGACGCGGAACGCTACCGCCGGCTGCACGTCATCGTCGGTGACTCCAACATGAACGAGGTCACCACGCTGCTGAAGGTCGGCACCGCCGACATCGTGCTCCGGATGATCGAGGGCGGCGTGGTGATGCGCGACCTCACCCTGGAGAACCCGATCCGGGCGATCCGGGAGGTGTCGCACGACATCACCGGCCGGCGGAAGGTGCGGCTGGCCTCGGGCAAGGAGATCAGCGCCCTGGAGATCCAGCAGGAGTACCTCGCCAAGGCCACCGAGTTCGTCGAGCGCCGGGGCGGCGACCAGACCGCCAAGCGGGTGGTGGAGCTGTGGGGTCGGGTGCTGCGGGCGGTCGAGACCGGTGACCTGGAACCGGTCTCCCGGGAGATCGACTGGGTGACGAAGCTGCGGCTGATCGAGCGTTACCAGCGCAAGCACGACCTGCCGCTGTCGCACCCCCGGGTGGCGCAGATGGATCTGGCCTATCACGACCTGCGTCGGGGGCGGGGCCTCTACGCGCTGCTGGAGCGGCGCGGCGACGTGGACCGGGTGGCCACCGATCCGGAGATCTACGAGGCGAAGGAGACGCCGCCGCAGACCACCCGGGCCCGGCTGCGTGGTGAGTTCATCCGGCACGCCCAGGAGAAGCGACGGGACTTCACCGTCGACTGGGTGCACCTGAAGCTCAACGATCAGGCGCAGCGGACCGTGCTCTGCAAGGACCCGTTCCGGGCGTACGACGAGCGGGTGGAACGGCTGATCGCCAGCATGTGACGGGCCGACCGGGGCCGTGTCGACCGGCCGGCCCCGGGTAGGGTGATGGGGCCATGATTCCTCCGGAACCTCCGACCCCGGGCGCTCAGCGGCAGGGCTGGCTCGACCGCCGCCGCGACAAGATCCGCGCCGAGATCGAGCGTAACCGCCGCGGCGAGTACACCGTGCCCACCTGGGTGCTGGCCGTCGCCCTGGCCCTGATCGTGGGCGCCTGGGCCGCCTTGATCATCTTCGCCTGAGGCGCAGGCAAGGCCCCGGCGGCAGTAGCGCGGGCGCCTGGTCAGCGGTCGGCCGGTGCCGGGGGCGTCTGCGCCGCCAGCCGGGCGGCGTGCCGGCCGGCTGCGGCGGCGGCCAGGAAGTAGGCGTGGTCGGCGTCCAGTCCGCGCCCCATCGTCGACAGTGGCACGGGGCTTCGTCGCAGCGCCGCGTCCAGCCCGGTGGTGTCCACCCGCACCAGCGTGTGCCGCTCGGCGAGCGATTTCATCGCGGCGTCGACCTCGGCGGCCAGCAGCGGCTCCAGGTCCGTCGGCACCACCAGCTCCGCACGGGCCAGCGCCACCCGGCCGTACGCGGTGAGGCTGTGGTGCGACACGCCACGGTGCCGGGGTCGCGGATCGGCGGCGGAGATCCGCACCGAGCCGACCGGGCGTCCGCCGAGGGTGGCCACGGCGTTGACCGCCTCACCGACGGCCACCCCGGAGAATCCCCACCGGGTGCCGGTGCCGAGATTGCCCGGCCCCTGCGCCACCACCGCCACGTCGGCGCCGAGCACGTGCCGGGCGGCGAGCAGCCCGCTGTGCAGCGTCGACGCTTCCAGGTCGCCGCCGAACGCCTGCCCGACGCTGATCGTGCCGACCAGTTCGTCACGCAGCCCGGTGAGGGTTCGGGAGAACCAGGCGGGCAACGCCCCACCGTCGGTGAGCAGGTACGCCACCCGCGCCTGCGGCGCGTCGACCCGAATTCCGGCCAGGATCGCCGGCAGCGCGGAGTGCAGGTCGGCGGTCACCACCGGCAGACCGGCCAGGTCGTCGGCGGCGGCCAGCACCTCCCGGTGTGGTGACGCCTCCTCATCGACGCCGAGCAGGATCGGCTGCAACGGGGTGTAGCGGGCTTTCACCAGATGACCCGCGTCCCGGGAGTCGAGGGCCTGCGGCGGGTCCGGCGGCAGCCGCTGCGGCAGCGCCACGACCAGGGCGTACCCGCCGGTGCCCAGGCCCATCAGCAGCGCACCGGCGTTGAGCAGCACCCGATCGCCCGGCTCGGGCTCACCGACCAGCGCCGGATAGGCCAGCGCCCGCATCGAGCCGCCGCCGTCCACCTCGACGTCCAGCTCCATCGCACCGGCCCACCGCCGACGCACCCTGACCACCGCACCTGCCCGCCACCGCACCACCCCCGCACGCTAACGCCCACCCATCCGCCCCGGCCCGCCGGGTACCGCCGCCGATCATGCACCTGTGGCCGGAGCAATATTCGTCTATCGGGGCAATTGACCGACCACGATTGCATGATCGGCGAGACGGGGCGAGTGGTAGGCGTGGGGTACCTGCGTGCGGGGTGCGGGCTGCTAGCGTCTACGAGGTGTCGCGCAGCCGCACCGAACGCCTGGTCAACCTGGTGATCTGCCTGCTGTCCACGCGGCGGTTCCTGACCGCCGCGCAGATCGCCGCGACCGTGCCCGGTTATGAACACGATCCGGACGACGCCCGTGAGCACGAGGCATTCCAGCGCAAGTTCGAGCGGGACAAGGCCGAGCTGCGGGAACTGGGCGTACCGCTGGAGACCGGGACGGCGAGCGCCTTCGACGCGGAGCCCGGGTATCGGATCGCCCGCCGGGAGTACGCGCTGCCGGACATTCCCCTCCAGCCGGACGAGGCGGCCGCAGTGGGCATCGCCGCGCGACTGTGGCAGCACGCCGGCCTCGCCGCCGCCGCCTCGTCGGGGCTGGCGAAGCTGCGCGCCGCTGGCGTGGACGTGGATCCGCAGGCCACCCTCGGGCTGGAGCCGATGGTCACGGTCGACCCGGCGTTCGCGCCGCTGACCGCGGCTGCCCGCGACCGGCGGGAGGTCCGCTTCGACTACCGGGTGCCGGACCGCGACGCGTCCGCCCGGCGTCGACTGCAACCGTGGGGTGTGGTCTGCTGGCGGGGCCGGTGGTACGTGGTCGGCCACGACCTGGACCGCGACGCCACCCGCTGCTTCCGCCTGTCCCGGGTGGTGGGCCCGGTGCGGGCCACCGGCGAGTCGGGTGCCTACCAGCCACCGACCGGTGTCGACCTGATCAGTCACGTGGCCCGCTGGTCCGGCCCGGTCGAGCGACCCGGCCGGGCGACCGTGCTGGTCACCCCCGGGCGGGCCGCCGGGTTGCGCCGCTGGGCGGTCGAGGTCACCGCCGGGTCGGACGTGGACCGGCTGGTCCTGCCGTACGGCGACGCCTGTTCGCTGGCCGGTCACCTCGTCGGGTACGGGCCGGACGTGCGGGTGATCGATCCGCCCGAGGTCCGGGAGGCGGTCATCCAGCGGCTCAAGGAGATCGCCGCCCGCCACGACTCCCTGGCGGTTGTCCGGTGAGCGGCCCGACCCGTCCGGCGGCCCGCAACGGCTCCCGGGCCTCGGCGGACCGGCTGGCCCGGCTGCTGAACCTGGTGCCGTACCTGCTCGCCCGGCCCGGGATCGAGCTTGCCGAGGCGGCCGGTGACCTGGGCGTCACCGAGCGGCAGCTGCGGGAGGATCTGGAGCTGCTCTGGGTCTGCGGGCTGCCCGGGTACGGCCCGGGTGACCTGATCGACATGGCCTTCGACGGTGACCGGGTGACCATCACCTACGACGCGGGCATCGACCGGCCGCTGCGGCTCACCCCGGACGAGGCCCTCGCGCTGGTCGTGGCGCTGCGCATGCTGGCCGAGACACCCGGAGTCGCCAACCGGGAGGCGGTCGAGCGGGCCCTCGCGAAGATCGAGGACGCCGCCGGTGAC
Organism: Micromonospora sp. ATLC16; assembly: GCF_057196645.1. Lineage (NCBI taxonomy): Bacteria > Bacillati > Actinomycetota > Actinomycetes > Micromonosporales > Micromonosporaceae > Micromonospora > Micromonospora sp. ATLC16. The sequence goes on along the minus strand of NZ_JBXUOW010000002.1, from coordinate 19,154 downwards.
CTGGTCGCCGCGCCGGTGGAGGTGCGGCTGCCCGGCGACACCGGGCGGGTGGAGCAGTTGCGCGCCGCGGTGGAGGGTGGTCGTGCGCTGCGCATCACGTACTACACGGCGACGCGCGACGAGACCACCGAGCGGGTCATCGACCCGCTGCGGGTGCTGATGGTCGGTGGCCGGACGTACGTGGAGGCGTGGTGCCGCCGCGCCGAGGCGGTGCGGCTGTTCCGGGCCGACCGGATCGATGCCGTCACCGAACTGGCCGAGCCGGCCGTGGTACCGCCACAGGCCCGACCGCAGGATCTGCGCGACGGGGCGTTCCGGCCCTCGCCCGACCTGCCGCTGATCACACTGCGGATCGGCCGGGGGGAGCGGTGGATCACCGAGTACTACCCCTGCGAGCGGGTCGGGTCCGACGGCGAACGGTGGCTGGTGTCACTGCGGGTCACCGACCTCGGCTGGGCCCGTCGGTTCGTGCTGGGTCTCGGCCCGGACGTCGAGGTCGTCGCGCCGGCCGAACTGGCCGGGCAGATCCACGAGTCGGCGGTGGCGGCCCTGGAGGCGTACGCCCGGCCGGTGTCGGTGGACGCTGACCCGGCGGCGGCCGGCGACAGGCAGTAGGCTGGCCGGCGTGCTGAAGTGGATCGTGCTCGCGCTGGTGCTGGTGCCGTTGGTTCTGCTCGCCCTGGCGGTACGACCCGTGATGGCGCGACTGCCCCGACTGCGGCGGGCGGCGCTGGCGTTGCAGCGGCGCGCCGACGAGGCGACGGCGCTGAGTGAGGCGGCGGAGAGCCTCCAGCAGCGGGCGGAGGGGTTGCAGAGCCGGCTGGAGACGACCCAGCAGCGGCTCACCGTGATCAAAGCCCGTCGCGGCGACTGAGGTTGACGGGACACTCGCGGTTGGCCGAGACTTCACCCGCCGGGACGAACCCCCACCGCCCCGGCGGGTGGCAACGGCCCTCGTCGCACGTACGATGGGCTGCGAACACCCCCGTTGGCACAAGCGACTGGAGCTTCACATGGGTGCCCTCAAGCCGTGGCACATCGCCGTACTCGTGGTCGTGCTGATCCTGCTCTTCGGCGCGAAGCGGCTCCCCGACGCCGCCCGGTCCCTCGGTCGCTCGCTGCGGATCATCAAGGCCGAGACGAAGAGCCTGGCCGACGACGACCGTGACCTCGCCGGCAAGGCCGACGCGCAGGCTGGCTACCAGCCGTACCCGCCGCAGCAGCCGGCGCCGCCGCAGCAGCCCTACCAGGGCACCGTGCAGCAGCCGGTCGTCGACCCGGTGCAGCGCGTCCGCGAGAACTGATCCCCGGGTCCGGTAACCGTGGCCTTCGGACTCCGCAAGCGCGGACCGAGCGACTTCGAGCGGGCCGCCGACGGCTCGATGACTCTCATCGAGCACGTCCGCGAGTTGCGCAATCGTCTGTTCAAGGCGTCGCTTGCCATTCTGGTTGGCTTCGGCGTCGGTATCTGGCTGGCCGGGCCGGTACGTGAGCTGCTGTCCCAGCCGTACTGTCAGCTGCCCGGCAGTCAGCTCGCCGACGGCCGATGCAACTTCGTTCAGCTCGGCCCGGCCGACCTCTTCCTGCTCAATCTGAAGATCGGTCTCTGGGTCGGCCTGATCCTCGCCGCGCCGGTCTGGCTCTACCAGCTCTGGGCGTTCATCGCACCGGGCCTGCACCGGCACGAGCGTCGGTACGCCTATGTCTTCACCGGCCTGGCGGCACCGTTGTTCGCCGCCGGTGCGGTGTTGGCCTACTTCGTCGCCTCGAAGGGGCTGGAGTTTCTCCTACAGGTCTCCGGCGACGACATCAACACCACGCTCGACATCACCCGCTACATATCGTTCATCACCAACCTGATCCTGATGTTCGGGGTGGCGTTCGAGTTTCCGCTGATCGTGCTGATGCTCAACTTCGTCGGCATCGCCAGTGCGAAGCGGCTGCTCGGCTGGTGGCGGGTCGCGGTCTTCGCCTTTTTCGCCTTCGCGGCGGTGGTCACCCCCACGCCGGATCCGTTCGGCATGACCGCGCTGGCGTTGTGCCTGTGTGCGCTCTACTTCGCCGCGGTCGGCGTCGCGTTCCTCAACGACAAGCGTCGGGGACGCGGCAAGGAGATGTACGCGGACACCGACGACGACGAGGCATCCCCGCTGGAGTTCGACCGGGAGCCGGTGGAGGCCGGACAGCCGGTCGGCGGGGTCAGCCCGATCGACGCCCCCGAGCCCGTGACCCGACCCCTGACGATCGAGCGACGGTACGACGACGTGACCTGACCCCGCCGCTTCGCGGCATCGGAGCGACAAGCCTTCCACGTCTGGGAGGCTTGTCGCTCTTTGTGTGTGCGCTCGGGGGCCACCGTCTCCCGTTTCGCCTTCATGGCGCCGCCGCCGTCGGCGTCGGGTTGCTCTTCGGCGCCCTCGTGTTTTCAGTCATGGAGATGAGTGCGTGCCGCGCGATCGGTCATGACAAGTGACAGTTGCGGCGCAGCCGGTGGCACTGTTGCCGGCGCTGGCCGCTGCCGGGTCGACACGGTGGGGCCCGCGCCGGTCCGGGCGGGTACGGTGCTCGCCGTGACCTCAGACGATCACCTGTCGGTACCCGGTGGGCCCGTCGCCGTGCTGGCCAATCCGACCGCCGGCCGTGGCCGGCGCCGAGGGCTGCTGCCGGACCTGCTGAATGGGATCACGGCCGCCGGTCGGCCGGTGCGGCTGTTGCGGGCCGGTAGTGCGGCGGAGGCCGAGGCGGCCTGCCGGACCGCCGTGGCCGAGGGGATCGGCGCTCTGGTCGCGGTGGGTGGCGACGGCACGGTGCACCGGGCGATGCAGGCCGTGGCCGGCACCTCGGTGCCGTTCGGACCGGTCCCGGCGGGCACCGGCAACGACTTCGCGGTGGAGACCGGGTTTCCGGCCGACCCGCGGGCCGCTGTCGACGTCATCGCGACGGCCCTGCGCGAGGGGCACAGCCGGCCGGTCGACCTGGCCCGGATGACCGGGGCGGACGGCACGGTCCGCTGGTACGGCGCGGTGCTGGCGGCCGGATTCGACGCGATCGTCAACGAGCGGGCCAACCGGATGCGCTGGCCGCGCGGCCCACGCCGCTACGAACTGGCCATTCTGGTGGAACTTGCCCGACTACGGCCACGCCGTTACACCCTGACCCTCGACGGCGAGCGGTTCGAGGTCGACGCGGTCCTGGTGGCGGTCGGCAACGGCGCCAGCTACGGCGGCGGGATGCGGATCTGCCCCGACGCGGACCCGACCGACGGCCTGCTCGACGTGGTGGTCGGCGGCCGGTTCGACCGACGCACCCTGATCCGGGTGAAGCCGCGCATCTATGCCGGCACCCACGTCACCCACCCCCTGGTGCGCACCTACCGCGCCCGCACCGTCACCCTCGCCGCGGAGGGCATCATCACCACCTACGCCGACGGCGAGCGCTCCCTCCCGCTCCCACTCACCGTCACCGCCACCCCCGCCGCCCTCCACCTCCTCCGCTGACCGCCCCCGCCCCCGCCCCCGCCCGCCCCGCCTTTCCCGTGGATCATGCAGTTGTGGCACCGGATGAAAGCCGCTCAACCGGATGAATCAGGTGCCACAACTGCATGATCGCGGCGGTCAGAGGGTGGGGAGGAGGTTGAGGACGGAGCCGAGGGCGTTGGGGCGGCCGGGGTCGGCGGCGGGCAGGATCAGCGCGGCGCAGCCGGCGGCGACGGCACCTGCGTCGGCGGGGGTGTCGCCGACCATGAGCGACTCCTCGGGGTCGACGCCGAGCAGGCCGCAGGCCCGCCAGAAGATCGCCGGATCGGGCTTGCAGCGGCCCACCTCGTACGACAGCACGTGGGCGTCGACCAGGTCGGCCAGTCCCCAGGCGGCGAAGAGCGGCCGGATGTCGAAGCCGACGTTGCTGACCACGGCCACCCGGACGCCGGCGGCCCGCAGCGCGGCGAGGGTCGGCGCGGTGTCGGGGTAGGGCACCCAGCCCTGCGGCACCAGCAGTCGTTCGTACAGCGCCTCGGCGAAGCCGTCGATGCCGGCGTCGACGGTGTCGGCCAGCCCGGTGTACGCGCCGCGGTGGGCGTGCTCGTACAGATCCCGGTCGGCCCACAACTCGGCCAGCTGGGGCGGTACCCGGGCGGGCAGCGGCCCACCGGCGCGGCCGGCGGTGAGCAGCCGGTCGGCCAGGGCGGTCGCCCGGACCCGGTCCAGGTCCACGCCGCACGCCGACGCGGCGGCCAGCACCCACTGGCTGGCCTCCTCCACCTGCGCGAGGGTGCCGTGGAAGTCGAACAGCACCGCCCGCACCTGCCGACGGGACGGACCCGGCCCGTCGACGTCGGGCACGGGGCTGGTCGGTTCGGCATGATCCGGCACGTGGTGCACCCTACCGACCCACTCGGACCGCCCCGGCGCTCGGCCTTGCCGGGTGCCCGTCGTGGGCACGCACTAATCTTGGGGACATGTCGAGCCCCGCCGAGCGGTACGCCGCGGCGCGTCGCCGGGCCGCCCAGGCCTCACAGTTCCCGGCGCTGGAAGAGTTCACCGCTGACCTGGGGTTCGACCTCGACGACTTTCAGCGGGAATCGTGTCAGGCCCTGGAACGGGGCAGTGGCGTACTGGTCTGCGCCCCGACCGGAGCCGGCAAGACGGTGGTCGGCGAGTTCGCCGTACACCTGGCCTTGCGGGGTGCGCCGGGGCGGCCGGCACCGGCCGACGGGGCTCGGCGCAAGTGCTTCTACACCACGCCGATCAAGGCGTTGTCGAACCAGAAGTACCACGATCTGGTCGACCGGTACGGTGCCGAGCAGGTCGGGTTGCTCACCGGCGACAACGCCATCAACGGCGACGCGCCCGTGGTGGTGATGACCACCGAGGTGCTGCGCAACATGCTGTACGCCGGCTCGGCGACCCTCGACGGCCTGGCGTACGTGGTGATGGACGAGGTCCATTACCTGGCCGACCGGTTCCGGGGCGGGGTGTGGGAGGAGGTCATCATCCACCTGCCCGCCTCGGTGACCCTGGTGTCGCTGTCGGCGACGGTCTCCAACGCCGAGGAGTTCGCCGACTGGCTGATCACGGTTCGGGGCGAGACCACCGTGGTGGTCAGCGAGCACCGGCCGGTGCCGCTGTGGCAGCACATGCTGGTCGGCAAGCGGATGTTCGACCTGTTCCACGACGCCGCGGCGGCACGCAAGCACGACGTGCACCCGGAACTGCTGCGCTACACGCGCGACACGATGCGCCGGCTGGATCTCGGTGAGGGACGCTCCGGCAGCTTCGGTGCCGGCCGGCGCGGCCCCCGCTGGCGGGGGCCGCTACGTCCGGACATCGTCGACCGGCTGGACCGCGAGGGACTGCTGCCGGCGATCCTGTTCATCTTCAGCCGGGCCGGCTGCGACGCCGCGGTGCAGCAGTGCCTCGCCGCCGGGCTGCGGCTCACCTCGCCCGAGGAGCGGGCGGAGATCCGCCGGGTGGTGGAGTCCCGGGTGACCGCCATCCCCGGCGAGGATTTGTCGGTGCTCGGCTACTGGGAGTGGCTCGACGGGTTGGAGCGCGGGCTGGCCGCGCACCACGCCGGGATGCTGCCTGCGTTCAAGGAGGTCGTGGAGGAGCTGTTCGTCCGTGGCCTGGTCAAGGCGGTCTTCGCTACCGAGACCCTCGCCCTGGGCATCAACATGCCGGCCCGTTGCGTGGTGCTGGAACGCCTGGTCAAGTACAACGGCGAGGCGCACGTCGACCTGACCCCGGGGGAGTACACCCAGCTCACCGGCCGGGCCGGTCGACGGGGCATCGACGTGGAGGGGCACGCCGTGGTGGTGTGGTCCCCGGAGACCGACCCCCGGCATGTGGCGGGTCTGGCCTCCACCCGGACCTATCCGCTGCGGTCCAGCTTCCGACCGTCGTACAACATGGCGGTCAACCTGGTCGGCAGCGTCGGCGCGGAGTCGGCGCGGGCGCTGCTGGAGTCGTCGTTCGCGCAGTTCCAGGCGGACCGTTCGGTGGTCGGCCTGGCCCGGCAGGTGCAACGCAACACCGAGACGATCGAGGCGTACGGCGTCGAGGCGGAGTGCCATCACGGCGACTTCGACGAGTACTTCGCCCTGCGGGTCGACATCGCCGACCGGGAGCGGGCCATCGCCCGGCAGGGGCAGAGCCAACGACGGGCGGCGGCGGTGGCGGCCCTGGAGCGGCTGCGGGTGGGTGACGTGATCCGGGTGCCGTCCGGGCGGCGGGCGGGCCTGGCCGTGGTGCTCGATCCGGCGGCCGGTGGCTTCAGCGAGCCACGTCCGCTGGTGCTGACCCAGGATCGCTGGGCCGGCCGGATCAGCCCCGGCGACTTCACCACCCCGGCCGAGGTGCTGGCCCGTATCCGGGTGCCGAAGCACTTCAATCCGCGCAATCCGGCGGCCCGGCGGGACCTGGCGGCCCAGGTCAGCGGCACCGGTCTGGACCGGCATTCCCGCCGAGGGGCCCGGGGTCGGCAGTCGGGCGAGGACCACCAGCTCAGCCAGCTGCGTACCGAGCTGCGCCGGCATCCCTGCCACGCCTGCCCCGAGCGGGAGGAGCACGCCCGCTGGGCCGAGCGCCGTCGCCGGCTGGAACGCGACACCGAGGAGCTGCGGCAGCGGGTCGCCGGCCGGACGGGGTCGTTGGCGCGTACCTTCGACCGGATCGTCGCGCTGCTCACCGGCCGCGGCTTTCTCGCCGCCGACGGCGCCGTCACCGATGCCGGCCGGATGCTCGGGCGGATCTGGACGGAGGCGGACCTGCTCGTGGCGGAGTGCCTGCGGCGCGGCGTCTGGGACGGGCTGTCGCCGGCCGAGCTGGCCGCGGCGGTGTCGGTGGTGGTCTTCGAGGCCCGCCGCGACGTCGACGAAAGGGCCTCGCTGCCCCGTGGCGCGGTGGCCGAGGCGGTCGACGCGACCCTGAAGCTGTGGAGTGAGATCGAGGCCGAGGAGGCGTCGCGCGGGCTGGCCGTCACCCGCGAGCCGGATTTCGGTTTCGCCTGGCCGGTCTACCGCTGGGCCCGGGGTGAGGCGTTGGCGAAGGTGCTGGCCAGCGGGCATGAGTTCGACGGCGAGATGCCTGCCGGGGACTTCGTCCGGTGGACCCGACAGGTGGTGGACCTGCTCGGCCAGTTGGCCGACTCCGGTGGTGCCTCGACCGAGCTGCGGGCCACCGCGCGGCAGGCGATCAACGCCGTCAACCGGGGTGTGCTGGCGTACCACTCTCCGGCCTGAACCGGCCCGGTGACCGTGGGAAACGACGCATCGCTGCGCCGGGACCATTCGTCGCGCTGACGGTCGCGGAAAGTGTCGTACCCGGCACCGACCATGTATTCATGGCTGTCCCCGCCCTCACTCCGCGAAACGCCCCGGCGCGCTCGCTGCCCCTTCGCGAGGCGCGCACCCGACTCAGCCAACTCGTCGCCATGGCCGAGCTGACCGACTCGGTCACTGTGGTCACCCGGGACGGCGACCCCCGGCCGGTCGCCGCGATCGTGCCGGCGGCGGCCGCCCGCACCGTCGCTGAGGCCCGCGCCGACGCCGCGCGCCTGGCCGAGGTCACCGCCGGCTGGTCCCGGCGCCTCGACGCTCAGCGGCAGCAGAGCGGGCGTCGGCACGCCGCCGAGCTGCGGGCGGTGACCATGGCGCTCGCCGAGGTCTGGGCTGAGCTGGATCGACGATGCCCGCCGGGCAGTGTTCCCGCGCTGGCCCGGTTACGCGCGGCCCACGCCCAGCTGCTCGCCGACTGAGAGACCGCTGGGGAAACCGTCGCGGGTTCCCGAGGGTCTCCGGGCGTCCCGCGCCGGCCGAGCCGGCCCGAGGGCGAGACCCGGTTGCGGCTCAGCGCCGACCTGGGCGGCCCTTGAGCCGGCGGCCCAGCTCGCGGGCGATCTCCCGGTTCGCGTCGCGTGCGGCAAGCACCTGCCGCTTGTCGTACGACCGTCGGCCCTTGGCCAGCGCCAGCTCGACCTTCGCCCAGCCGCCGGAGAAGTACATCGACAACGGCACCAGGGTGATCCCGCCCTCGCGGGTCCGGTCAAGGATCCGGGCGATCTCCACCCGGCGCAGCAGCAGCTTGCGGGTACGCCGGGGCGCGTGGTTGGTCCAGCTGCCGTAGCCGTACTCGGCGATGTGCAGCCCGTGCAGCATGATTTCCCCGTCGTGTTCCTGCGCGAAGGCGTCCACCAGCGAGACGCGTCCCACCCGCAGCGACTTGACCTCCGTGCCGGCGAGCACGATTCCGGCCTCGTACGTCTTGAGCACGGCGTAGTCGTGGCGGGCCCGACGGTTCGACGCGATCAGAGTCCGCTCGGCGCTGGGGGAGGTGCCCATCCGGGGAGGATAGCTCGCACCGCCGGTCGGCTCGTCGGACACGCCTGGTTCCGGCCACCGACAGCGCGGCCGATAAGCCGGTCGGCCCGGCGGGTCAGACCGGGCGGCGGGCGAGGAAGTCAGCCAGTACCTCGGTGTGGGTGGAGAAGGCCAGCTCGGTCGGTTCGGTCAGCACCAGCCACTCGGTGGCCTCGGCGGTCGGCGCCGACGGCGGAAGATTCTCGGCTCGGCGTACCGGCAGCTCCCCAAAGATCAGCATGGTGCCGCCGGCCGGCGCGCTTTGCACGGTGACCAGCCTGGCACCGGCCGCCTCGGCCTGCAGCCCGGTCTCCTCGCGCAGCTCGCGGACCAAGGCGTCCTCCCACCGTTCGCCGTACTCGATGAACCCGCCGGGCAGGGCGAGCAGCCCTCGGGCGGGTTCGATGTCCCGCCGGACGACGACCACACCGAGACCGGTGGCGGTCAGCACCGGCTGTACGGCCACCGCCACCGGCAGCGGGTTACGCCAGACCTGCTGACCACAGCTCGCGCAGAGCCGGGGCCAGCCGACCGGCGGCGGGTAGCCCGCGCCGCAGTACGAACAATGCGAGTACGCCACGCCAGTCATGCCGCAGCACGTTACTCGGCGGGCGGGCACCGCCGGCAGCGGAGCCCGGGGAGGCCCCACCGGCGTCCGGAGGGGGCCTTGACAGCGCAATCGACCTGGTCGGTGGCGGCACGGACCGCTCGGGCGGCGGATCGGCTCACCGCTTATCACCGCGCGCTGCTGGCGAACCGTCAAACGCGGGCGTTGCCGATCGCGTCCTTACGACCCCAGCGTCCGGGTATGTTCAGCAGCTCGATCCGGCCGAAGCGCAACGGGATCTCCGGATGCACCACCAGATGGTCGCCGTGCGGCTCCAGGCCGAGCAGGGTGCGCAGCAGCAGAAAGGTGGCACCGGTGGCGGATGCCTGGGGGCTGTTCGCAGCCGGGTACGGCACCGGAAAGCGGGTAAGTTCCCGGTCGTATCCGGCGAAGGCCTCCGGCATCCGCCCGGCGAAATGCTGGGACGCCTCGATGACGGACTCCGCGATCACCCCCGCCTCCTCGACGAACCCGTAGTGGCGCAGTCCACGGGCGATCAGCGAGTTGTCGAATGGCCACACCGCACCGACGTGGTACCCGAGCGGGTTGTAGCTGGCCTGCCCGGTGGCCAGCGTCCGTACCCCCCAGCCGGAGAAGAGCCGGGGCCCGAGCAGATGAGCGGCGACCGCGGCGGCCCGGGAGGTGTCCACGATGCCACTCCACAGCAGGTGCCCCATGTTCGACGCCAGCGCGTCCACCTGGTCACCGTCGGGGCCGAGCGCCAGCGCGAAGTACTCGCCCCCGTCGATCCAGAAGTCCTGGTTGAACCGTCGCTTGAGCTGCTCGGCCTGCTGTTCCAGACGGTCGGCGTACACCGGGTCGCCCCAGAACTCGCGAGCCAGCCGGGCACCGCGCCGCTTGGCGTCGTACGCGTACCCCTGCAGCTCGCAGGTGGCGCGGGGCAGCCCCGGCAGCCGGCCGTCGCGGTAGCAGATCGCCTCGGGCGAGTCCTTCCAGCAGTGGTTCTGCGCCCCGCTCTCGTCGTTGCGTGGCTGGTACCAGAGGTAGCCGTCGCCGCGCAGGTCGCCGTACTCGTCGATCCAGTGCAACGCCGCGCGGGCGGCGTCCTCCAGGTCCCGCACCAGCGCGGCGTCGCCGGTCCAGCGCTCGTACTCGTCCAGCAGCACGATGAACAGGGGGGTCACGTCCGCTCCGCCGAAGTACGGGGACTGGGGACGATGTTCGAAGGCGGCCATCTCCCCGTACCGGAACTCGTTGAGGATCTTGCCGGGTTCCTCGTCCCGGAAGTCGTCGAGCACCGTGCCCTGGTCGATGGCGAGCAGGCGCAGGGTGGTCGCCGCCAGGTGGGGAACGAACGGCAGGGCCTGGTAGGAGGTGAGCAGGTTGTCGCGGCCGATGATGGTGGCCGACCAGGGCAACCCGGCGGCGAGCATGGTCTCGTGCGGCAGCGCCAGCGGAGAGTAACGCAGGCCGGCCAGGTCTTCCAGCCCGCGCCGGTAGGTGGTGCACAACGACTTCCATTCGCAGAACAACTGGGGGGCTTGGGCGATCCACTCGCTGAGGTCCTGGTGCAACTCGGTGCCGGCATAGCCGTTCGGATGCAGCAGCCGTCTCCGCACGTCCGTCCCGTCCGGACGCAGCACCAGCCCTTGCACCCGCAGGGTCGTACTCCACCGGCCCTGCCGGTCCACCCGGATCCGGAAGGTCAGCCCGCGTTCGTCGAACTCCGCCGGTTCGCTTGTCGAGACGTCGGTGACCCGGTGGAACTTCTCCCGTCGGTAACCGAGCCGCAGACCGTCTGCCGAAACCTCGCGGTAGCCACGCAGCGCCGACCCGCGCGGCCAGACCACGTCGTAGACCGGGGCGAAGTCGCTGTCCACGTCGATGCGCAGCACGTAGTCGACGGGGCTGTTGGTGTGGTTGAGCACGGTGAGGTGCTCGACGAAGGAGCTGTCGGTGATCCACCGGTCGCGGATCACCGAGACCTTCGCGTCGACATAGTGGGTCGGGTGGCCGGGGACCAGAAAGAACCGGATCTTGTAATAGCTCGGATCGTGCACGGCGAGCGGGTGCAGCGGCTCCCCGTCGAGACGCAGCTGCCAGGTGGACAGGAAGCGGGTGTCGAAGGCGAAGAAACCACTCGGATTGGTGGAGCTGAGGACCATGTCGCCGTTGTCCTCGCTCAACGCGAAGATGTTGCCGTCGAGGATGCGGACGAGTTTCCTCACTGCGGTTCCCCGTCACCGGCCGGAAGCGTCGCCTCGCCCGGCGCCGGCTGTCGGTGTTCGGCCAGGGGGCGGGGATGCCGGCGGGCGGCCACCTCGCGGGGGTGTTGGGCGTCGGGCGGTGGCGCGAACAGCCGTTCCAGCATGATGACGAGACGGAACTCACCGTCGGCGGTGAAGTCGTTGCGCAGCCACGCCGGCAGGGGTTTGACCTCGCCGCGGGCCATCCGCAGGAAGAGTCGTGCGTCGGCGTGGATCACCGCGTCCGCATGCGATCGGGCGTCGCGTGACACCATGATCCGGCCCTGGTCGATGGTGACCAGCCAGTGGTCGACCCGGTCGGGGTAGCCCAGCTCGAAACGCACGGTGCCGCAGACCTGGCGAAGCATCCGCCCCCCACCTTCGGCGAGGCCGTCGAAGAAGTCGCGCACCGCCTCCGACATCCCGGCACCTCCTGCGGGGCGTTGCCGGCCGACGAGGGCTGGTGCCAGGGTGGCCCGAGCCGGCGGCGAAGCGCCGGGACAAACTCCTCCGCCACCGTCACCTTAACGGCTTTGGTCCGCTCTGGTGGTGGTCTGCGTTGGCTGGCCATCCTTCAGGTGGGTCCGGGCGATCCGCCCTGCGGCCGGGAACGCCTGGAGATCCTGCCGCACGTGCCGTGCCAGCAGAGGCAGAACGGCTGACCGGGTGGACCGGCCGCCGCACGTCTCACGGGTGCGGCGGTCGGTCCGTGGCCACCTCGGGCTCGTCGCGCAGGCTGGCGGTGACGGTCGCGGTCAGCCCGTCGGGCCGGCGGGTCAGCGTCAACGCCCCGGTCAGGTGACGGGCGAGCCAGAGACCCCGGCCACCCGGGGTGTTCGTCGCCGGCAGGTTCACCGGCAGGTCCGCGCCGCGCTCGTGGCCGTGATCGGTGACCTCGCAGACGAGCAGGTGGGCCCGCCGGAACAGGTCGAGCCGCCCTCGGCCCCCGCCGTGCAACACGGCGTTGGTGACCAGTTCGTGCACGGCCAGGACGAGATCCTCGGCCACGTCGCCGGTGAGGCCGGCGGCGGACACCCGGGCGGTGAGCAGGTGCCGCAGCGCCGTCACGGTCTGCGCGCTGAACGACTCGGACAGCAGTGGGGTCGCCTCGCCGTCGCCGGCGGACGCGTCGCGGGAATCCCGGGCGTCCGGCGGGCCGAGGTAGTTCATGCAGGCAGATTACGTTGTCCACGAGCATCCGCGACCCTTGCCGAGGGGCAACCATCCGGACGCTACTGGCCACCCTCCACCGACGTCCGGCCGAAGGACCGGCCGAGGCGGTGTACCTCCGCCTCCATCTGCCCGGCCAGCTCCGCGCCGCCGAACCGGTCGATCAGCCGGTCGGCGAACCCGCTGAGCACCACCGGACGCAGTGCCTGAGCCAGAGCGACGGACCGTGGCACGTAGACCTTGCGTCGGCGGCCTTCGATGCCGCGTAGCAGCGCCTCGGCGCACCGTTCGACACTGACCGTGGTGTTCAGCGGCCAGGGCAGCTTGCGCTGCGCGACGTGGAACGAGGCGAGGTCGTCGCGGAAGTCGCGCACCAGGTCGGTGTCGATCCAGATCGGGTGCGCGGTGCCCACGGTCAGTCCCTGCCGGCGGTTCTCCAGCCGCAGCACGTTGCCGAACTGCTCCACCCCGGCCTTCGACGCACAGTACGCGGCCATCCCGGGCATTGCGGCGAAGGCCGCCGCCGACGAGACGATCAGGACGTGGCCGCGAGCGGCGCGTACGTGTGGCAGCGCCGCGCTGACCGTGCGTACCACACCGGTCAGGTTGACCTCGATGGTGCGTGCCAGGGCGTCAACCGGGCCGGTGGACACGGTGCCGATGTTGGCGATGCCGGCGTTGGCCACCACCACGTCGATGCCGCCGTAGCGTTGCACGGTCGAGGCGACGGCATCGTCGAGGCCAGCCTGGTCGGTGACGTCGCACTCGTACCAGTGCCCGCCCACCTCGGCGGCGACCTGCCGCAACAGCACCGGTTCCAGGCCGACCGCGGCGACCCGGGCGCCCCGGGCCGCGGCGGCCCGGGCCAGTTGGGCGCCGATGCCCCGCGCCGCTCCGGTGATCAGGATGGTCCGGTCGCGTAGGTCTAGCCGCATGGTGCGCTCCTGGTCCCGGTCGCCGCCGGCGGCGCCCCAGTGGTGGTCTGCCGAACGGTACCGGCCATCCGCCGACCTACCCATCCGGTGCCGGTCCGCCCGCCCGGCCCGCCGCACCCGGCGTCCGTGCAGCCGTTCGTGGTCACTGGCGCGGACATCGGGAAGGATCTACCCCGAGGCCGTACCGCAGCGAGGACCAGGACAAGGAGAAACCGCATGGCTGACTTCGTCGGCGCCGTGGACCAGGGCACCACCAGCACCCGGTTCATGATCTTCGACCACGGTGGCAACGAGGTCGGCCGCCACCAGCTCGAACACCAGCAGATCCTGCCGCGTGCCGGCTGGGTCGAGCACAACCCGCTGGAGATCTGGGAACGGACCCAGACGGTCGTGCGTACGGCGCTGAACACGCACAGCCTGGCGGCGGGCGACCTGGTGGCCCTCGGTGTCACCAACCAGCGGGAGACGACTGTGGTGTGGAACCGGCGCACCGGCCGGCCGTACTACAACGCCATTGTCTGGCAGGACACCCGGACCGATCGGATCGCCGCGGCGTTGGAGCGCGACGGGCGTGGCGAGATCATCCGGCGCAGGGCCGGTCTACCGCCGGCGACCTACTTCTCCGGCGGGAAGATCCAGTGGATTCTGGAGCACGTCGACGGGGTGCGGGCGGCCGCCGAACGCGGTGAGGCGATCTTCGGCAACACCGACACCTGGTTGCTGTGGCACCTCACCGGTGGTACCGACGGCGGCACCCACGTCACCGACCCCACGAACGCCAGCCGGACCATGCTGATGAATCTGGAGACCTTGGACTGGGACGACGAACTGCTGTCCATCTTCGGCGTTCCACGCGCGATGCTGCCCCGGATCGTTCCGTCGTCCGATCCGGACGCCTACGGCGTCACCCTGCCCACCGGCCCCTTCGCCGGCTCGGTCCCGATCACCGGGAACCTGGGCGACCAGCAGGCGGCCACCGTCGGGCAGGTCTGCTTCGCCCCGGGCGAGGCGAAGAACACCTACGGTACGGGCAACTTCCTGCTGTTGAACACCGGGTCGGAGATCGTCCGCTCCGAGGCCGGGCTGCTCACCACCGTGTGCTACCAGTTCGCCGGCCAGCCGCCGGTCTACGCGCTCGAAGGTTCCATCGCCGTCACCGGTTCGGCCGTGCAGTGGCTCCGCGATCAGCTGAAAATCATCAGCAGCGCGGCGCAGAGCGAGGACCTCGCCCGTCAGGTCGACGACAACGGCGGGGTCTACTTCGTACCGGCCTTCTCCGGACTGTTCGCCCCGTACTGGCGTTCCGACGCCCGAGGCGCGATCGTCGGCCTGTCCCGCTACAACACCGACGCGCACATCGCCCGGGCGACCCTGGAAGCCATCTGCTACCAGAGCCGCGACGTGGCCGAGGCCATGGCGCGGGACTCGGGTGTGTCGCTGGAGTGCCTCAAGGTCGACGGTGGGGTGACCGTCAACGACCTCTGCATGCAGTTGCAGGCGGACATCCTCGGCGTGCCGGTGAGTCGGCCCGTGGTCGCCGAGACCACCGCCCTCGGCGCAGCCTACGCCGCCGGACTGGCCGTCGGATTCTGGCGGAACACCGACGAACTGCGGAACAACTGGAACGAGAGCCGGCGCTGGCAGCCGTCCTGGTCGCCGGAACAGCGCGCGGCCGGCTACGCCGGCTGGCGCAAGGCGGTGCAGCGCACCCTCGACTGGGTCGAGGTCGGCTGACCGCACGCACCGCGCGGTAGATCACGTTACGTGAAGGTAAACGTTACTGCGTGTCTATGTCGCGGTGGCGGAATGTCCGGTGGGTTTGCCTTAGCATCCCGTTGTCCGGCAGCTGCCGGAGGTGGGCAACAGGGAGGGCATCTATGCGGATCACGCGCGCGATCATGGCGGTCGTGGTCGTCCTGTCGGCCGGCGTGCTGCCTGGCGCGGCGCACGCGGCGTCACCGTTCACCGTGGTCAACGGCTCGATCCAACCGGCGACGGGCACGCCCCGGCCACCGTCGGGCACCCACGCCACGCTGTGGCACAACGCCAGCTATGCCAGCATTCCGGTGCGAGGCGCCGGCCGGCTGGTCGTCGGGGCGATCGGCGATCACTGCGACGGCTGGCCGACCCTGCGGGTCAGGGCGGCCGGCGAGCTGATCGGCGAGGTCACCGTGACCAGCGCCACCGACTACGGCAGCTATCCGATCGGTGAGCAGCTGCCGGAGGGCTTGCGAGAGGTTCGGGTCGAGCTGGTCAACGACCGGTACACCGGCGCGTGCGACCGCAACGCCCACCTGGCGTACGTGCGGGTGCAGCCGCCGCCGGCGGTCGACGCGACCTTCACCTTCGCCGTGGTCCCGGACACCCAGGAGGAGATGCTGTCGGCCGGTGACACCCGGCTGCGTCAGCGCATCGACTGGTTGGTCGCCCAGCGCGCCACCCTCGACCTGCGTTTCGTCACGCACTCCGGCGACGTGGTGAACTACGACTCATCCGGCCACGTGCAGTACGAACGGGCCCGGGCCGCGTTGCGTCCGCTGGAGACGGCCGGTGTGCCGTACACCCTCGCCGTGGGCAATCACGACACCCAGGCCGCCGGGCCGGACGGGGAACTGCGCAGCCCCGCCGGGCAACTGCTGCGCGACACGACGGTGTTCAACAGGTACTTCACCGCCGGCCGTTTCGGCGCGGTGGGTGGCCAGTTCGAGGCGGGCAAGGTGGACAACGCCTACGCCACCTACACCGCCGGCGGCGTGCAGTGGCTGGTGCTGAGTCTGGAACTGTGGCCGCGCCGGGCGGCCGTGGACTGGGCGAAAACGGTCGTGGCGGCCCATCCCCGGCACAACGTCGTGATCGTCACTCATCACCACCTGGAGAGCGACGCCACGATCGGTCAGTCGGCCAGCTACGGTTCGACAAGTCCGCAGTACGTCTTCGACAACCTCGTGACGCGGTACCCGAACATCCGGTTCGTCTTCTCCGGCCACACCGGCACGGCGGCCTCCCGGGTGGACACCGGCGTGCACGGCAACCGGATCTACTCCTTCCTGCAGACGTTCCACTCCCGCCGGACCAACCCGGTGCGGCTGGTGGAGGTCGACACGACGGCCGACTCGCTGCGTACCTGGATCTACGCCCCGCACACCGACGAGGAGTTTCCAGCGCACGAACGTACGTACGCCGGGCTCGGTCTGGTGCGGTGACCTGCCGGCGATGTCTTAAAACTATCTTGTAACTGTCTCGCTATCCTGGTCCGCTTCGAGGTGGCGGTAGACGGTCGCGCGCGAGACGCCGAACTCGGCGGCGATCTCGTCGGCCGAGTGGGTGCCCGCCCCATGCATCCGGCGGGCCGCCCGTACCTGGTCCGGGCTCATCGACCGAGGTCGTCCCGGCCGTCGCCGGCCCACTCGGTCGGGCGTCGCCGCGACGGTGCCGGTGGGCGCGCCGGTCACCGGCCCGGTCCGGTCGGTCGCCGCCACCTCAGCGGAAGTCTCGCCCAGTAGCCGGCAGGCGCCGTCGAGCATGTCTTCCCGCAGGACCGATGCGGGAACGTCGATCATGAAAACCACCGGATCGCTGCACATGGCGATGGCCTGGACCGCCCGGACCCGGTCCCGGCGTCCGGCGTCCGGTCCGGCGACGATCTCGTTGGCCCGCATGGCGATCTGCACCAGTCGGTGGTAGGTGCTGCCCCGGTCGACGAGCGCGAGGTCGTGGAAGAGCATGCCGAGCGGGCCGCGGTGGGCGAGCATGGTGTCGACCCAGCCCGCCAGCAGCGCCCACCTCGCCTGCCGGCCGGGCAGCGCCCCGGCGGTGTCCAGCAGCGCCTCCAGGTCGCGGATCAGCGGCTCGGCGAGTGCGGCGAGCAGATGCGCCTTGCTGGGGAAGTGGTAGAGGATGGCGGCCTTGGTCAGCCGCAACCGTTCGGCGATCTGTCGCAGCGAGGTGCGTTGGTAGCCCTGCTCGGAGAAGAGGTCCGACGCGGCACCCAGGACCCGGCTGCGCGTGCCGTCGGTCTCGTCCCCGGTCATGCGCCAAGCGTAGTGGCTCCTGACCGCCGGATGGGACGCCTCGCATCGACCCCTTACCATCGGTCAGTACAGTGGCTCGGTAGGCACCGGTACGACGGGAGGCACCATGTCCGTGATCTCCATCGAGAACCTCGTCAAGACCTTCGGCGGCGTACGCGCGCTCGACGGGCTCGACCTGACGGTGGAACCGGGGGAGGTGCACGGATTCCTGGGACCCAACGGATCGGGCAAGTCCACCACCATTCGGATCCTGCTCGGCCTGCTGCGCCGCGACTCGGGGCAGGTCCGCATCCTGGACGGCGACCCGTGGCGCGACGCGGTCGCGCTGCACCGGCGTCTGGCGTACGTGCCGGGCGACGTCAACCTCTGGCCCAACCTCTCCGGCGGGGAAGCGATCGACCTGTTCGGCGCGCTGCGCGGCGGGCTGGACCGGCGTCGCCGCGACGAGCTGCTGCAACGCTTCGATCTGGACCCGACGAAGAAGTGCCGCGCCTACTCGAAGGGCAACCGGCAGAAGGTCGCCATCGTCGCCGCCTTCGCCTCAGACGTCGAACTGTACGTGCTGGACGAGCCCACCTCCGGGCTGGACCCGCTGATGGAGGCGGTGTTCCAGGAGGAGGTCCGCCAGCTCACCCAGGCCGGCGCAAGCGTCCTGCTCTCCAGCCACGTGCTGGCCGAGGTCGAGGCGCTCTGCGACCGGGTCAGCATCATCCGGGAGGGCCGGATCGTCGAATCCGGCACCCTGTCCGAGCTGCGGCACCTGGCGCGTACCACGGTCACCGTCGAGACCGGACGCCCGGCGACCGGCCTGCCGGAACTGCCCGGCGTGCACGAGGTCCGCCCCGTCGACGGTCGCGTCCGGCTGGAGGTCGAACCCGAGCACCTCGACGCGCTCCTGACCCACCTGGTCCGCTTCGAGGTCCGCGCGCTGACCAGCACACCGCCCACCCTGGAGGAACTGTTCCTGCGGCACTACGGCGAGGCCGTCGACGGAGACCGGCAGGCGACGGCCGGAGACACCCGATGAGCGCTTTCACCGGCACCGGCCGGCTCACCCGGCTGGCCCTGCGTCGCGACCGGGTCCGCCTGGCCATCTGGACGCTCGGCAGCCCGCTGATCGGCTACGCCCTCGCGGAGAGCGTGGCCGGCATCTACCCCGACGAGCAGAACCGCATCGGGTACGCCGAGGTGGCGAACACCAGTGTCGTCGCCCGCGCCTTCAACGGTCCGGTCGCCAGCACCGATCTCGGTGCCGTGGTGGTCACGGAGACGTACCTCACCCTGGCCGTGCTCACCGCGTTGCTCAGCACCTTCGCCATGGTCCGGCACACCCGGCAGAACGAGGAGACCGGCCGCGCGGAGCTGCTCGGTGCCGCCGCCGTCGGCCGGTACGCGCTGCTCACCGCGGCCCTGGTCGTCGTGGTCGGTGCCAACATGCTGGCCGGTGCGCTGCTGGCGGTCGCCTTCGTCGGCGCCGGGCTGCCGGCCGCCGGCTCGGTGGCCGCCGCCGCGGCGATCGTCGGGGTCGGCCTCGCCTTCACCGGCCTGGCCGCCGTCACCGCCCAGCTCTCGGTGACCTCCCGGGGCGCCAACGCGCTCGCCTCGGCCACGGTCGGGGTGGCGTTCCTGCTGCGGGCCACCGGTGACGTGCTCGGTGAGCCGGCCGCCGACGGGGTGCGCCTGGACAGCGCCTGGCCGACCTGGTTGTCGCCACTGGGCTGGGGCACCCAGATCCGTGCCTTCGACGACGAGCGGTGGTGGGTTCTCGCGCTGCCGGTCGCCGTGCTGGTCGCCGGGGTCGCCGGGGCGTACGCGCTCGCCGAACGGCGCGACCTCGGCGCCGGCTTGCTC